>JBCCSO010000463.1:0-4464 GCA_039199965.1 Chloroflexota bacterium
CGAAATTGTCACCTTTTGCAGCATCAACGGCATCCCCGGCGACAGTATTGGCGATTTTGTAAAGGCCCTGGGTGACTACAGTGGTGAGTCCCTGGTGCGCATGACCGCTCTAGTTAGCTTCGATGGGCTAGTCCCCTTGGGGCCTAACTTCATCAAGCAGGCCAGCAGCACTATCAGCAACGTGAAACCCAAAGAACTCGAAAACAACTCAGCATTCAAGCGTCTCAAGCCAGAAATACCTGGCGCTAATTCTGACGAACAGCTCAACTTTATTGAAGCCAGCTTCAACTCCGTCAAAGACTGGATGGGTGAATTTGTCGCGTCCAAAGATCTGACACCGCAAAAAGTCCTAGATAACCTCAAAACTTTCGTCAATGTAGCGGACGACAAGGCGGGTTACGTCGGTGCATTTTTGGACATGACCACAAATTATTACGAACATACGGGGATTCAAACCCTAGCCCGTCGCCTAATTGAGCGAGCAGTCGCCGAGATTTAGGCTTTTATTGTTCATATTTAGGCTTTTCTCAGGGAATTACCTGAACCAACTAGCACCAGCCGTAACTCTTGATCACGCGCTTTAAGGTCTTCATTGCAATTGGCAATGCTAGATCGGCGTATCTTAGAGCTGATTTATAAAGTAAATCTTAAATTCGATGAATTACCTGGTGGATAAGCTTCTTAGCCTTTCCTGAAGCCATGGTTTATGCCTGGAAATCTTGGAATTGTCAAGGGTTTCAGCGAGTTTATAAATCAGCTCTTAAAGGATTTAAAGTTGTCTTCAGAAGCGCTTAATCAATAAGAATCTGCGAATTATCCCGGATATTCGTTGCTTAGCTGTGTAGTATCCCCTACAGGCTCATTCAGCGCCAGTCGCACCATATAGTTTTCATCAATAATATCGAGAACAGCTTTTGAGCTGTTTTGTTGTCAATGACTTCAATGTCTAATTTTCCTGATCCTAATTTTCTTGGGCCGAGTTTTCCTAAACAAAAGCTCCCTGATACCTACGGTGCTAAGCCGTTGTTTTTGATCATTGGAGTCACATGCCTGGCGAGCTTTGTCTTAGATGCCCTAGCGCTGGGGTTACCCCCTAGCCCATACTCGATTGAATGGCGAACAACTTTTCTAGAGAAGATAGGCGATCGCAGTATTTTGCTATTGCTGGGTGCTGCCTTAACAATGTACGGCATTATGGGTAACCGCAAACTTGTTGTAAAGTTGGCAGCAGCTTGTGTGATTGCCGGTATTTTTTTTCACGCCTCTTGTCTTGTTATTATCAAGGACAGCCTTTCTCTAAAGGAGCAGGCACTAAGCAACATCAGCAATCAGGCCACGCAGCTTCAAACACAGCTCCAGGAAAGTCGCACAAGTACCGAGAATGCACCAACCTTAACCGCCCAGGAAATCGCACAGGCCTCCCAGCAGATTGACAATCAGGCAAAATCCCTCCAACAAAGGGCTCAGGTCGATGCGACCAAACTCAGCATCGTTAATGCAGGCAATTTTGTCATCACAGGTCTGGGCTTAATTTTTTTGGGGCGTTTTGGTTTCACAAGGCGCTGACCCGATTGAATGCGGGAGGAGGAGGTGTCAGTGAAAAGATTTCGACAGTATTGCCAATTGCTCTTTGGGCTAACAACAAGCACTACTAAAACAGTTCATGGTTGGTTGGTTTTAGGAGGGTTGTTGATTGGGCTTTTATATTTCCCCTACTGGTTTGGCTATTTGTTTCAAAGAGCCTTACAGGGCAAGACAGCTTGGTTTTTGATTGCTTGCATGCTTGTTTTAGCTTTCTCAGAGATCATAGGGAAGCGCAGGCAACTCAAAAAACTTGCCGCCTCTGCTGAAGATCGATTTTTAGGTCACAGTCTCATTGTAAGTGGCATCATTTTATTTCCATTTTGCCGCTTTGCAATTTGGCCTCAGTCACTGGTTTGGCTGATGATTTTAGCGGGCATTATTTGTAGTTCCTGGGGAGTTGGTTTCTTTTATCAGTTTAAATTTCCTGCTTTTTTATTGGGTTTGACGGTATATCCTCGACTTGGCATCGTTTCTAGAGCAGCTTGGGAGTTTTTTATACCTCCTAATTTTTTAGAAAATACGATGGCTGGGATAAGTGCTTGGGCGCTAAGACTTGTAGGTTGGTCTGCGGTTGCAGACGGTCAATTTATTAGTTTCCCGGAAGGCGCTGTTGAAGTAGGTTGGGGTTGTAATGGCCTTGATATGGCAATCACAATGATGCTCGCAGGTCTATTGATGGGTATTTTCTTTCAACAAAGCCGCACTCAAATTGTACGGCTTGAAGTATTTGCGTTCAGTTTGGCATTAATTGCCAACATCCCTAGGCTCATGGTTGTCACAATTGCGTACGTTTATTGGGGCAAAGACTGGTTTAGATTTTGGCATGGTTTTTGGGGGGGGCAAATCTTTGTCGGCATTCTTTTTACGCTTTATTACTATGCAGTGATGGCTTTAATAAGCCGACAGAATCAAAAATCTACAATTTAAATTTAAAGTTTTGATACTTTTAATTTGAAGCTGGTTCATCAATAAATGAAATATATGATTTTCAGCATTCTTTCATGAAAATGTATAGCTTCTGTGTTGATTAACTTTAATCAAACCAAATCGGATTTTTTTAAGTTTATGATATCGATTGAGGTATCCAAATGTTGATTAACTTTAATCAAACAAAATCGGATTTTTTTAAGTTTATGATATCGATTGAGGTATCCAAATAATTAATAGCATCTGCGGTCTAAGTGCATAAACAAAAAATGCCATATAAAAGACATTAAAGGGACTTAGGTTTAGTGACTAATCATTACAAGCAGTCATCATGCCTGCATCTACTCAGAGACCTGTTTCAGGATAAGAATTTTGCCCCTCGGGCAACCACCATATAGCTAGGAGATTCATATGCACCCCAAATACCTACTTGGACCATTGTTGCTAGGGACTGTAGCACTGGGTTCCTTTGTTGACGCTAATCCTGCTCAAGCTTTCATCTGGAGTGAAGACAACAACTATATCACTCTCTACAAAGCGAAGAGCGGGGAAACTGGAATAGGGAATACTGTCACGGGACAGTCTGAAACTTGGCAAAAAAGATACGATGGTGCCTCCCCACCTCAATGGAACGGTGCTGGTGATGTGGCAGGAACCGAGTTCAAGGTTAGTTTTTTTGCGGCACAGTCTACAAACGGTTCAACTTCTGAAGCTGTGTTTAAACTAGACCGTTATGACGGCAATAAGGCGATATTTACGGTTGACTTTCCTGACGAAAATGCAGATTTAGTGTCAAAGCTGAACTTCTTTGCTGAGCGTGGCGAATTTGGCGCTACGTATGGTAAACAACGCCACCTCGATCTCGATCTCGAGAGATCCAATCGGTTTGCACTAAACTTTGGCAAGCACGATAGCCTTACATTGAGTGGCTTCAAGGCGACATATGACAATGGAGGCGAAGGCGTTGGCAGAGTGCCAACGCCCGCTCTGATACCAGGCTTGATTGGTATGGGCGTTGCTGCATTGCGCAGAAAGAAGCGGCAGGAAGCAGATGAAGCTGAGCAATTAGCGTAATCTAAAAGATGACACATTTTCCCCTGATTGACCGACAAATCTTTTGCTTGTAGGTTAGGTGAACCTGTGAAGCCCGACGATTTCAACGCTTTGTTGGGCTTCGCAAAGCTCAAAATCAACCTACGCAGTTTTCAATGGCTTCAAGCCTTTTGTCAGTCATCTAGCTCAGTTGGTCTCCCCGGTATGATTTAGGCTTTCGCTCTGGTCTTGATTTTTCGCTGTAAAATCATCGCCCATCCCTGCGCCGCAGGATGGGTATGACTGATTTGATGAATGGCACGGCTGACGTAGGGCTCTAGGGTGAGATACGTGCCCGAGTCTACTAGGGTGGCAATCTGATATTGGACCTTGTGTTGGTCTCCCCAGGGGTAAATCCGCTTGAGGGCGGCCATTTGTACATCTTTATTGGAGTCAGCCAGGGCGGCTAAGAGCAGCTCACCCACGTGGGTTTCATAGTGGGGGGCCAGCCACATGACAATTTGCATCCGGGTCTGGGGGGTTTTGATGTCATGCCAGGCTTCAAGCAGGGTTTGGGCATTAAAGCCCAGGTGGGTTGCGATCGCATCCGGGCTCTCTTGATAGGCCCGGCAAGATTGAAAGGTTTCGGCACTGAGTGGGGTTTGACGGTTAATCCAACCTTCTAGCTCCAAAGCCAGGTCGTTGTTCTCATTCTCGACCAAGGCTCGACGTAGACAAGCTAAGGAGAGTTTTAGTATCTCAAGGTCGCTCTGTTCTCCTGAGAGGCTGAATAGGGCGTTGCCTAGCCCATACCAGGCCATGTCGTAGGTGGGTTCGAGGGTGGCTAGTTCGCCAAAGCAGTTGATCGCACAAAGGAAGTGTGCCTGTTGCAAAAACTGTAGCCCAGCGTTTTCGAGGCCG
>JBCCSO010000464.1:0-4457 GCA_039199965.1 Chloroflexota bacterium
GATTTCTTCCAAATCTTTGGTGCCAAATGGCGTGGCGGCTGACTTCAGGTCTGACAACAGTTTATCGACAGCGTCAACCGTGCCCGCCATTTTGGTTTTTAGGCTCATTTCTGCATGATTTTTGTAGCCTAATAGCTGTGCCTTTTCTTGCTTGAGCGCCAAAATTTCTTCTGCATAAGTTTCATTACTATGATGTCCGACAGAAGCGCGTGTGACGTAAGCCCGATACAACTTTTCGCGCAGAGAGCGGTTGGTGCAATTTTTCATGACCGGCATGTAGGATGGGGTGTCGAGCGTAATCATCCAAGGACCATCGGCCGCAGTTGCACCTTCATGGCCGTTTTTGCTGGCTGCTTGAGCCGCCATCTGCATAAAGCTTTCAGGCATGCCGTCAAGCTCGGCTTTGTTTTCTATGACCAGTTTGAACGCTTTGGTTGAGTCCAAAACATTGTTGGAAAATGCTGTCTGTAATTGAGCCAAACGTTCGCTGATGCCATTGAAACGCTCCTTTGCTTCACCATCCAGCCCAACACCGGAAAGCATTGCTCCCTCAATTGATTTTTCGATGATGCGCTGCTGAGCGGGGCTGAATGAATCCCACTCGTCGCTATCACCAAGGCGACAAAAAGCATCGTAGACCGGCCGACTCTGGCTTAGGCGATTAGAAAATGTCACAATTTGCGGCTGAACTTTTTCATAGGCCTTTCTTAGCTCAGGGCTATTTTTGACCGAATTAAGATGGGAAACTACATTCCAAGTACGGCTTAGCTTGTCAATAATTGATTCAAGCGGGGGCACAAGGGCGTCCCACGATTCAGGATTGGAGTTTTCCAATTGCTCAAGTGAAGTTTCTGATTCTGCAAGCATCGCTTCCACACCGGGTACGACATGATCAGTGCTAATCTGATCGAATGGGGGGCGCTCCTGCCAATTGAGAAGCGGATTGTCTTTTTTTGAACTCATATTGTTTGATTGTCTGCTTGCATAAATGTTTGCTGACTGTTTGCATATTGAAGGCGATGGACAGTAAGCAAAGAAGCAGGATTAAATCTAAAATTGCTTTATTAAAGCTTGAATTATACTGTTGAATCTAGCCTAAAAACACGCCTTCCGCTACTTTTTTTACGGGCCCTCGTAACCATAGCGTGGCTGAAGCATCACGCCTGACATGCAGTTTCCCTCCATTAGTGACAACACTTAATTCTTCATCACAAAAATCTAGCTGGTGCAAGACCGCAAAAATTGCGCAACTGCTGCTTCCGGAAGAAAGCGTGTAGCCTGCGCCTCGCTCCCAAATGTGGGCCCTAGCTGAACTCCGGCCGGTGGGTGTTACAAACTGAACATTGACACGGTTTGGAAATAAGGAGTGATTCTCGATTTGAGGACCTAACTCTTTAACTTTATTAGACCCAATAGAGTCAGTGACAATGACAAAATGTGGATTCCCAATTGAAACTGGATATCCGCTAATTGATGTGTTTTCTAGCTCTAATCTGATCCCGTGTGGGAAAATTGAACTAATTGCTAGTGGTTCCTGCTCAAAAAGTGAGACGACTTGCCCCATTTCAAGTACAATTTTACCGTTCTGATCTTTTGATGCCGCTACATTGCCCACACCAGTTTTAAGATTTATTTTAGAATGATTGGGTACTATGTTGTTGAATAGGTGCGCAGCTAGGATACGCAAGCCATTGCCGCTTTTTTCTGCCAAACTCCCGTCTGGGTTGAAAATTAGCACTTTGAAACCATTTTCGGATTTTTGCCAATTCACTACACCATCTCCACCGATACCAAAAACTGGATGACATAGTTTAGTTGCAAGCTCTGGCTGAAAGTTTTTAAACTCTAGATTTGTCACAATGTAAGCATTGCCGGCCGCTTCGTATTTACAAATAGTTATTGCCATATTTCTGTGTTAAACAATAAAAACCAACTGCTATCTATAGACTGGTTGAGTTTTTAGGAAACCGCTACAAGTAGATAGATTTTGATTAATCAATTTCCGACCCAAAGACAACAGATTGTTGAGTTAGATGAAGACCTTGCCGAGATCCTGGCATTTTTATCTTCTATGCTTGACAACATTGTTGAGACTGAAAAGTTCTTAAACGGGATTGCTTTCTCACTACAGTGCTTGTTGAAAGATTGTGATGTGATCATTTGGCAAGCTTTTGAACGGGGAAAGGAAACCATGTTTTTGACATCTGGAGTTGCCGCTGACCATCCCATTGCGCAACTGCGGGAAGTTAATATTTTAGGCAGTCACAATATATTAGAACAGTGCTTCGTCACACAGCAGCTAATTTATGAACCAAAATATAAACTAGGCGACATACTCAATTTTGCAGAGGACAAAGATGAAGCGGTTGCATCGTTGTCTGTTCCTATAACGAACAACAAAAAAATATTGGGACTCATTTTGATTATTGGGAAAAAGCCAAACCAGTTTTCAGAACTACAAGTTACTGGGATTAAAGAACAAGCAAAAACGATCTCAATGTTTTTGCACAACAAAAATGTTCTTAATCATATAAACACCTTATTTCAAGACATCAATTTCATGATTCAAGAGTGGATTGCAGATGTGTCTTCAAGGTTGGCTAAGTTGCAAAAAGGGGAAGCCCTCTTAGGTAAAATTCTAAGCGATCTGTCTCACGAATTCAAAACGCCAATTGCTAGCCTGCGTCTATATTCCGGCCTGATTGGCAAAAGCCAGAAAAATCTGATCAGTATCTGAGCATCATGCGCGAAGAAATTGCACGTGTTGAAAAGCTTCTTGAGGGCATCTTGCTGCTGAGTGAATTTAGAATTAATGCCTCTAATATGGATATCCGGCCGTACAATTTGTGCCAACTCTTACATAACAGCAGCCAACGATTCAAGCAGAACCTTTCTACAGACCAAGCTGCACGGATCGAACTGATCTGTAGTCATGATTTAACTGTAGAGGTAAACGAACAATATTTTTATTTTGCGTTTGAACATTTATTAAACAACTCGATTCAATATGGTGATAATTCGAAAATTACTGTCACGTTGGATCAAGTGCTTCTAAACGATCTAAAATTTGCATCCGTTTTTGTCAAAGATAAAGGCCATGGGATTTCACCTTCGGATGCCCCGCATATTTTTAGCCCATTTTATCGCGGTGATGGGGTCGGTCAGTCAGCCATTTTTGGTGCTGGCTTGGGACTTACCTATGCCAAAGAGATTATCAATTCATTTGGGGGAACTTTGCGGCTGGTGGAAAGTGAAGAGAAGGGAACCATTATGGAAATGCGCTTTTTAGATATCTCGCCAAGCTAAGTGGAATTCTCGTTAAGTATTTAAGATTTCGAGTTGTTGTAGGGTCGTCCCTTTTGGGCGCCCTCGAGGGACGATCGTACTATTCGCATCTTGGCTATTCGGCAATAGAACCACTAAGGAACGGAAAGTAAATTAGCTTAAGGCCAACCCCGAAAAATAAATCCATAGAGTTGTTCGCATAGGGTTGGCCGTGAGGCGATTCTAACGCTAGGTATGGGTAATTTATTCTCGTGAATCATCTCTCATGTTAATTCTGGATTCTTCTTTGAGTGATGATTCAACTCTGCATGTTAGATGCTCGTAGTCCATAAAATAAGATTAAAGGTGGTGAGGTTGCGCTTTTAGGAACAGGAGGCAAAGCTTTGAGCGAATTTGTGTTGAAGGGTAAGCGAGTGGTTTTAACTGATGGGGAATCGGCCGCATCGTTGTTAATTTCAGATGGGAATATAGTTTCGATAGGGGAGCATAACGCTGAATATGATCTGCCCGCGAAAGATATCTATGATCTAGGCTGTTCTGTGCTTATGCCGGGCATAATCGATGTTCATGTGCACATTAATGAACCCGGCCGCACCGAATGGGAAGGATTTGAAACAGCTACACAAGCGGCCGCAGCTGGTGGTCTTACAACCCTTGCTGATATGCCCCTCAATAGTTCACCCGTAACTACTACGGTAGAGAGCTTCCGAAAAAAGCTAAACGAGTCTAGTACAAAGCTGGCTGTAGATGTTGCCTACCACGCTGGCGTTGTCCCAGACCATGCTGAACAGTTGAACAAGGTTTTGAGTATGGGAGCCATCGCGGGGAAAGCTTTCATGATTGACTCTGGGATAGATGAATTCCCGTTTGCTGATCGTGATACATTGCACGAGGCGATGACGGTCCTGAAAACTCATAACAAGCCACTGCTCGCTCATGCAGAACTTGAACTTAGTTTGGATTTACCAGAGCCACCATGGACTAGATTTAAAGATTATTTGGCTTCACGGCCGCAAGCGATGGAGACAGGGGCTGTCAAACTATTGATTGAGCTCTGCAAAGAAACCGGTTGTGCTGTGCACGTGGTGCATTTGTCCGCAACAGAGCCGCTGGAGATGCTTAGAGCTGCCCGGGCAAAAGGGTTACCCATAACGGTGGAGACATCACCCCAC
>JBCCSO010000465.1:0-4455 GCA_039199965.1 Chloroflexota bacterium
CCAAACTTTCCCGTTTCTGCGGCTGATGGGCCAAATCAGCAATAGCTGAAGCCAATCCCTGAACATCGTGGGGCTCAACGTAAACTCCAGCGTCTCCCAAATATTCACGATGCACAAACGTGTCGAACGCGACTGTTGGTAGCCCAAGGGCCATATAATTCAACATTTTCCCGCTTCCCTCTGTGGTTGAAATTTTTGCCGTAATGGCTATATCCCCTACTGAAAGAAGATGGGGTGCATCGTCATATTTAATTTTGCCGGTAAATGTTGTGTGCTGAGCCAGCCCCATTTCGGCCGCATGTGCACTATATTTTTCAACATTGGGAAACCCCATAATCAGAAAGTGGATGTTTTCTCCTTTATCTTTTAGGATTTTTGCCGCCCGGAGCAGATATGGGATTCCCTGATAGTCTGTGAGCAGTCCAAGATAAACAACCAGAAATTGATCATGCCCTATGTCAAAACGGTCCCGTATTTCCAATTTTGACACGTCAGAAAAATTTTCTTGATTAAACTTTTTGGTATCAACGCAGTCAGGGAGGGAGTGCAAGCGCTCCATGGGTACCCGATATTCATAGTGGAGCGAATGATGAGAGCGATTGGAGCTAGTCAAAATGACGTCCGGTCGCTGATTGATAAATCTTTCTGTGCGACGGATGATTCTGTGGAACGGACTGCTGTGGCGCAGAAAGTTATGGTCGATCATTTCGGCCGTCAGGCTCCCTTGAAAATCAAAAACCAGCGGCTTACGCAAAAGCACTGAGATCACCCACCCGATTAGAGTCCCTTCATGCATATGCCCGTGAATGATGTCAGGCTGCTCTTTAATGGCTACACGCAAAGACTTGATAGCAAGATAAATATCGAAGATCACCTTGTGGCGAGAAGAACCCACTTCATAGTCCACACGGTACGGGATGGGTGCCGTACGCCGAATATCAATGCCCGGTAGGTCACGCCCTTTGTAATATGTAACGACAATGATCTGATGGCCAAGGTTTTGCAAAGCAACCGCTTCCTCCATGATGCGAATGTGCCCACCGTAATCACTAAAAAATGAGGTGGGAGCAATCATTAGCACCTTAACAGGCCTTGACGACTGATTCTCTTCATCTGTTTGCTCGCTTTCCCCCATCAACGCTATCCATTTCTCCGTCGGCCAAACATACTCCCCATAAACATATCGCGGAAGCTTTGCTGATCAACATCTGCCTGCTGAACTTCTTCCCACTGATTTTCTTTTCTGGTCTGAATCCAAATGTCACGCTCAAAACCGCGCTCTGAAAAAAGGGAAGCTAATGTCTCCTCATCGGTTACCTCAATCCATCTGCGAATTTCTTCAAGCGATCCGATCATCTGGTTGATCCAGTGAATGGCTGTTTGGGTGTCTTCAAAAACATCTTTGGCTAGTGATTGGCCTTTGTCTGCGAACTGAGAAGTACCGGCATAAAAGTCATTCCCGGCCATCCGCAGCAAATCTTTCCAAGCGGTTTGCCTGTGGAGGGACTCAAACAGGGCCAGACTCGTAACCTGCGGTAAAGTTTTTAGTGCCAACTGATAAACGTCATATTCGGCCGAATCTATAAAATACGGATCAGCACCCATAAGCTGACCGATCCCGCGGACAGTTTTTACCGCTCCTTCATCAACATTTGGGGACGGCATCAGGCAGAACAAACTATTTTTGAAGTAATCAGCCCTTGCCGCAGCAACCGGGTCATCAACCACACGGCTTTCAAAAGTCTGAGCACTTTGAACAGGAGCAGATCCCACGAAAAATCCCTTCTTGACCACACTATCCGCGAGTTTTTGGTAATGTTTCGCCTTGGGGGTCAGATGTGTAAATACCACATGTTCACGCATCAAACCGCCTAAAACATTAAACAGATTTTCTGTCTCAGTCTGAGGCAAATCAATAATCAAAATATCAGCTTCTGCAATAGCTTTGTCTAAATCAAGTTCCGCATCGTTAACAATTTCTTTTTCTGCTGCGCGTTTAGTCAACGTAGAGTCACTGTCATATCCCACCGTATTTAATGAAGGCGCCTCTTGCTTGATCGCAAGCGCCATAGATAGACTTGCCTGCGTCAAACCGATGAATGTCATATTTTGTGCTTGCATAATTTAGATTGATAATAGGTAGTATGTGGAAGTTAATTTTAAACAACCACATACTACCCCTTATTTACTATCCGCCATTTTTTACCATCCCATATCGTCACAACCTAGCACATTTTATCACCCAATGATGCAAAGAGGTATTGGTTTCAAATTTCAGATTGGCTGAAAAGTTAAGTCGGTGTATGCTCTACACGATTACTCAAGCCACATGGCCTTCTCGCTAGGGAAAAGCAACATGCAAAGGGATCTGACTGAAACCCAAACCAATGAATATGTGCCTATGATTCGCGACATGCCAGTTTCAGAACGGCCCCGAGAGCGCTTAGAAAAGCTCGGTACGTCGGCCGTTTCTACCAGCGAGCTGATTGCGATTATTTTGCGCACTGGAAGCAACGGTGAAAACGTGCTCCGTTTAGCTGAAAGGCTTCTAATTTACTTTGGGGATCTGCGAAAAATTGAGCAGGCAACAATCACTGAGCTATGTCAGGTGAAGGGTGTTGGCCCGGCCAAAGCGGTTGAGATTAAGGCCGCCATCGAATTGGGCAGGCGGGCCAAACTGGCTGGCGTTCCAGATAAGCCCAAAATCACATCACCGGCCGACGGTGCCAATTTGGTTATGTCTGAGATGAGCATGCTTGAAAAGGAACACTTGCGGGTGATGATGCTTGACGCGCGGAATTATGTACACAAAGTCGAAACGGTCTACATTGGCAGCCTGTCGGCCGCGGTGGTGCGGATTGGTGAGATTTTTCGGTCAGCCATTCGAGAAAATGCAGCCGCTATTATCGTCGTTCATAATCACCCATCTGGTGATCCATCACCATCACAGCAGGATATTAGATTGACGGCCGAAATTGTAAAGGCAGGCAAAATCATAGACATTCAGGTCTTGGATCATCTGGTTATCGGGCACAATCGGTTTGTATCAATGCGCGAAAGAGGATTGGGATTTAGCGATTAGGCTCAAATAAAAAGAGTCTTTGATGCCGATAGCTGCCATCTATGAAAACAAACTGATATTCGTTTGGTAAAACCACCATCTTGCGCACAAAAGAGGTTTCACCAAGGTCCCATGATTCCAAGCCGAATTCACCAGCCTCTTCAGAAATAAATCCAAATTCCTGATCAGGCTGAACCTCCATAAACCACTCACCAAATGATTTTGCAAGATACAGGGAACCGCTATTCCCAAACGCCATGTCATTTACAGTACGAAAAGGGTCTCTCTCAAGCTCGCTCATCAAGTTGCCATCAGCGTCAAATTCCTGCAAAACATCCCTATCCGTGATGATGAACAGATGCCCATCTTTTCTTACTGTAAGAGCCTGAATGTTGTGCCCGAATTGAATCTCTTTAACAAAATTGCCTTCAGCATCAAAAAGCTGAATTTCCTCAAGATAGGTTTGGTCTTCTTGGTATGTGTTGACCCAGTACAGTATGCCATCTGGCCCAACGTCAAAGCTGTTTTCATCAATACGATCAGTGGTGCCAATTTCGTTGTAATCTGACTGGATGCCAAATCGCCTTTCAATGCGGTTGGTTGAAATGTTATAAATAAAGATCGGCGTATCAGTTAACCGGGTTGCTAAAACAAGGCGGTCGCTATCTAGCACTTCAACTAGATCAATGACGACACTCATTAAGCCAAGTCTAGCCCCAATGTCCTCATAAAAAATACCGGTTCTCTCGCTATCAATCCAGTAAACGACCACCGCCAGAGGCGGTGGCTTTAATGTTGCACCTAGAAGATGCATATTACGCGTTAATCAAAGAGACGACCTTGTTTTCCTTTGGACGTCTCTTCCTTTTTATTTTGCCATTTTACGTATTGACGAATCGATTCTTCATCTAGCCCCACCGTTGTCACACAATACCCACGAGACCAAGCATGACGGCCCCAGTATCTTTTTTTCAATTCTGGAAATTGATCAAACATCCCTAATGCCAACTTTCCTTTCAAAAAGCCCATTATGTCTGATACTGCATACTTTGGAGCAATACTCAAGATTAGGTGAACATGATCTGCCTGAACATTCACTTCCAACACTTCTACACCTTCTTTCTGCCCTATTAGCAAATAGATCTTTTCCGTTACATAACTTGCCACTTCTGCTTGCAATATCTTGTACCGATATTTTGGGCAAAAGACGATATGATATTTGCACTCATACAACGAGTGCGCTAACTTCTTTAATCGACGAGTAGTCATTGTTTTTCTCCTATAAAGTTCGCATCTTCTAGGTGAATTTAAATACTACTCGTCATTACTTTTACTGGTAGAACCCTCGTTACTTAAACCACTGCCAGAGGCAGTGGCTTTAATGTTCTAGTAAA
>JBCCSO010000466.1:0-4454 GCA_039199965.1 Chloroflexota bacterium
GCCGTATTTTTCGGGCTGCGCGGCCTTGAGTCAGCTGGATGGTTGGGCGTGGGGCAATACGAGGTTGAGCACGCACTGCCTCTGGTGTTAGGCACGGGTGAAAGCGTGGTTGATAGTGCGCTCAACGGCAACCTGATTCTGTCTGTTGCCATTATCGCGCTTATTGCCCGGGTGTTTGCCACGCTTTCAACAATTGGCTCTGGAGGATCGGCCGGACTGCTAATCCCATCACTTTTTTTCGGTACGATGATCGCCACCGTATTTGTGCAAGCCCCAGCCGTGCTAGGTTTGCCAGAAACCTTTCAATTTGAGGCGGGTTTACTGGCCATCCCAGCCATGGCAGCCAGCTTGGTTGCCATCGTCAACGTACCGCTAGCCGCCATTCTGTTTGTGACAGAGGCTTTTGGGGGCGCATGGATGGTACCTGCCCTGATCGCGATGGTGGTCTCAAACATTTTTGCCTACAACATCTCAATCTACCGCACGCAGCGTGAGGAATACACACAGCGGCAAATCTTGCCGGGATACTCAGTCTTTCGGCTACCCATCCCTGAAAAGTGGAGCGGTGAAACGCTTGCCAGCCTACACATGCGGCGCAACTTTGATGTCAATGTGATCGGCTGGGTAGAACGTGAAGCGGATGATGGGCTGCCCCATGTCCGGCTCGATGCGGATGCTCATTTACCGCTACAAAACAACGATATATTGGTGGTGTTGGGCAAAGATGAAGATTTGCGCCGCCTACAAAGTGCGGCCGAAGATGATGCCTTCTTGCCCACGCTGGACACAACGGTGCCAGTTGCCGATCAGCCATCTGAAGAAGTCGCGGCCGCCTTCGCAAAACTGAACGGCAAATCTGACGAGCAAGCGGGTGAGGTCTCATCAAACGAGGATCGGGAGCGAGGTGCATGATTCAAACCGGAATTGACTTAGTAGAGAATCAGCGCATTGCTGACGCGATTGAGCGGAGCGGAGCCAGATTTTTAAATCGTATTTTCACACCTATGGAAATTGAACAGTGTGGAGGTAGAATACCCAGTCTGGCCGGGCGTTATGCGGTTAAGGAAGCGGTAAGTAAAGCGTTTGGAACCGGCATTGGGGATATGCAGTGGGTTGAGATCGAGGTGGTTCAAAACGAACGTAGTGCCCCCGAACTAAAATTGCATGGCAAAGCGGCCAAAATGTCCGCCTCCCAAGGCATTAGCCAGTGGTCTATTAGTATTTCACATACAGATACTCATGCGGTTGGATTGGCGGTTGCCATCGGCCAAATTTCACAGCAAGGTCACCCCTTGTAGGTGCCCATAGAAGACCCTCTACAGTGAATTGATTTATTTGCATAAGCCATAAATAGGCTCATACATCTCTATGAAAAAAAAGCTTTTAGCGATTCTCGCCCATCCTGATGACGAATCTTTTGGACCAGGCGGCACATTTGCCAAATACGCAGCTGAGGGGGTTGAGCTGCATATAGCGATTGCAACGGACGGTGCGGCCGGTTCGGTGGCCGAAGGGTTCGAAGAAGCGCGAGCAGAGTTAGCGTCTGTCCGAGCAGAGGAGCTAAAAAAAGCGGTCGATATTTTGGGCGGCAAGCTGTACACCCTAGACTATCGCGATTCCGGCATGACCGGAGACGAAGCCAACAAACATCCTGATGCATTTATCAACGCAGACGAATTTGATGCGATCGGCCGGGTAGTAAAATTGATTCGAGAAATTCAGCCCCACGTGGTTGTCACTCACGATGAGACCGGCGGATACTTCCATCCTGACCACATAATGTGCTGGAAAATTGTGACCCCCGCCTATCATGCATCTGGGGACGAATTTCAATTCACCGAATACGAGTTGCCCGCTTGGGGACCAGATCGACTATTCTACGTGGTTCGCCCCAAAAGATGGGTAAAACTTTTCGCCACAATTCTGCGTTTAAGTGGCAAAGACCCCACAGCAATGGGACGCAACAAAGACATCGATTTAACTAAATTAGGTCAAGAGTCAGATGATATTCATGTCCGTATCGACTACAGAAAATACTGGGATGTCAAGCGCCGGGCGAGCAGAGAACATGCTTCTCAAGGTGGTGGCACCAGCTTTTTCCGCTTCTTGCCCCAATTTTTGCAAAGGCAACTTTTCGGATACGATCACTATCAGCAGGCACATCCAGCTGTTCCGCGTGGCTACAAAGATATTGATCTATTTCCTTTTTAGTCCAACAAGATTCCCAAGTAGAGTATGAGCACGCTTGCTTGAATACTCTCTTGCCTTTAATCCATGAATTTATTCAATCGCGCAATTCGAATATTTTTAATCATTGCTGGCATCGTTGGTGGAGCGATTGCCGCCGCGTCATGGTTTTTCTCGCGCATAATTTTGGCGCCCCCGCGCTCCCCCGTCATGGCTCCACAGGGTGACACACCGCTTGAATCGGTACAGTTTCCGGCCGCGCAAGATGGGGTTCGAGTAGCGGGTTGGTACATGCCGCAGGCCAGAGGAGAAAAAGCCCCGGTGATGATTCTGGTACACGGCTGGCCGTGGAACCGAACCGGTGAAAATCGGCAAGATTGGATAGGGCGGATGATTAAGGCAAAACACGTAGATTTGCTCTCTCTAGCAAAGGTGTTCCACCAAGACGGGTATGGCGTTCTCATGTTTGACTTGCGCAACCACGGTGAAAGTGCCAGCGTGGCAGGTGGCATCTCATTTGGTGTAATGGAGTCGCTCGACCTGTTAGGGGCTATCAACTATTTGGGCACGCGCGGTGACGTTGATATGGATCGCATTGGCGTTGCAGGGTTTTCGATGGGGGCCAACACGGCAATTTTTGCCGCCAATCAGACCGATCAAATCAAGGCGATTGCGGCCATTCAGCCAACCAGTCCCATGACATTTGCCCGTCGTTTCGCGCAGTATCTTGCCGGACCGTTTGGTCAACCAATTCTGTTTATGGCAAATTTGTGGGTGAAAATATTCGGGGGCACACCGCTTGAAGACGTAAATTTAAATGAGGCGGCAAACAAAGCTGGCAATACGCCTATTCTTTACATTCAGGCCAGCGGTGATCAGTTTGGCTCTGTAGAAGATGTGCAGTCAATGGCTGCCGCAACTCCACATTTGGTAGACATTATTGTGGCAGCCAACACCAGCAACCGCTACGACGGCTATCTATACGCAATTGACAATCCAGAGATTTTGCGCTCTTACTTTGGTGAGTATTTGAAGAAATAGTTTCTGAAAACATACCAACTGACATCATTTAGTTCCTGCGTGTCAAGCGGTATCAAATTGATTTTTTGTAGGCCATGGGCATTCCATGGAGTTGGGTACCCCTACAAATCATTTTGCGTAAGTCCTTGTAATTCCTAATAATGATTAAACAGGTCAGGGAGCTATGAAAAATATAAGGTTAACCACATTAAATTGAGCAGAATGAAACTATCGTTCGCTCAAAAAGGAGTTTACTGGGTTGTAACTATCAGTGATTCCAGCCCGTGGAAATGGTAGCTGTTTGCGTAGTGTGGCTGCTCAGCAAGTTCCAAATTGGGAAACCGTGACATCAAAATGGGAAGGGAGGTCTGCAGTTCTAATCGTGCTAGCGGGGCCCCAATGCAAAAGTGAATGCCGCCCCCCAGCGAAACATGCGAGTTCTTTTTGCGCTCTAGCACAAGCTGGTCCGCATCTTCGAAGACCTTCGGATCGCGGTTTCCTGCGCCTAAAACAAGCGATACCTCGTCTCCCTGCTTGAGCTGAATGCCTTTGTGCTCCATATCGCTCAAGACCCATCGATCAAAAATATGAAGGGGAGTATCGTACCGCATTAGCTCTTCAACGGCCGTTTTGGCAAGATCAGGCTCTGCCAGCCACTGATCCCATTTTTCGCGCTGCTGCAGCAGGTTAAACACACCGTTTCCAACGACGTTAACCGTGGCTTCGTGCCCTGCATTGAGCAAAAGAATGCAGTTGCAGATCATTTCATGCTCGGTTAGTTTCTCCCCTTCTTCTTCAACTTGAATCAGGTGAGAGATAAGATCATCCTGCAAGTTTTTTCGTCGCTTGCCGATGAACATGGTGAGGTAATCAAAAAAGTCTCGGGCTGCATCGACGGCCGCCTGCTGATTTTCTGGCGTGCACGATGGCTCATACATCTTTACCATCGCGTGAGACCAGTCGAGCAAACTCCCCGCCATTTCTGTAGGAACCCCCAGCATCTCAGCAATGACCATGACCGGAATGGGCGTGGCAAACACTTCTTTCAGATCACATTTACCATCGTTGGTGATAGCGTCTTCCATGTGGTCACAGTAGTCGTGTGACATTTGCTCGATGCGCGGCCGCAGCCGCTCGATTTGGCGCGACATAAACGCCTTTTGCACCAAGCCGCGTAAGCGAGAATGGTCGGGCGGCTCAAGCTGCAGCAAAGAGAATTTTTCAGCTTCGTAAAAGGGTTTTAGCGC
>JBCCSO010000467.1:0-4451 GCA_039199965.1 Chloroflexota bacterium
GAGACCCATCGCGATTTTACTCTCCGGCCGCGGCCGTTTAGCCACAGTTGAACCCGAGGTCATGGTTAGGCGAAAAAACCCTCCAGCCGCTCTTCGTATTGGCGACAACCCATCCAACAACGGTGCAGATTAACCGATAACTACGCCCCTCTTGGCTCTTACAAAGGCTGATGGTTAGGGAACCATCATTTGATTGAACTTTCAGCAAGATAAACCATTTTAGGCATGCTCAAGATTGTTCGCCAATGCAACCTACACCCACCGCCCGCGCTTTGCTCAACTTCTTTTGCTAGATTTCCTTTGAAGATGGCAAAGATCGGGCTTAAATGTTTGGGAGAACACTAGATAAAAAGTACAGTTGATCCAACAGCCTATCAACTCACTCCTATAATAAAAATTAAATTGGTATTGCCTTGAAAAGTTGAATTGTGAATCTAAATCACTTAAGTTTCAAGTCACCCCAGTGCGTACCAAGCAAACAAACCTCAGGAAAAAATATTAGTTCGTGGAATTAATGAACTATACAACCAGTAAGTGCGTTGGCTTGTCAGTTTGTAGGCCAGTGACCAAATCATCCGCATAGATGGTTTGATTACTGGCCTATTTATTTATGGAGAGATAAAACATGCCTCTTTGGATAATGCTAGGAATTTTTACGCTTGTATCCATTTCAGCAAAGAAAGTTGGTCAATGGTTTTCAAACGTTGGGCTCCCCTACATCACCGGCTACCTGCTGGTGGGTGTAATTGCAGGCCCATTTGTATTTGCCTTATTGCCCCAAGAATCAACAACAAGTTTGAGATTTATCGATGATATTTCTTTAGCCGTCATCGCTTTTGTAGCCGGTAGTGAACTCTACTACAAAGAAATTAGGAGCCGCATTCGGAGCATCAGTGCCATTGCAGGTTCAGTCATATTAGTAGCAGCCCCTCTGGGTGGTATCGCCCTTTTCTTTCTTACCCAGTTTATTCCATTCACGCAGAACATGACCACATTCGAGCGGCTTGCTGTTGCGATTCTGGGATCCACCATTCTGTTAGCCCTTTCACCCCCATCCACCATTGCTGTGATCAAAGAAGTGCGTGCTAAAGGTGACTTTACGCGCACCTTGCTGGGTGTCACCATCTCTATGGATGTGGTGATTATCGTTCTGTTTGCTGTGGCAGTTGCCATTGCCAGCGCGATGTTGACCGGCCTTGGCTTCAACCTGCTGTTTGCAGCCTTGCTTGTAATTGATCTAGGGGCGGCCATAATTGCAGGTCTTATCGTGGGAAAAATACTTGAAGGCATCCTAACGGTTGAAATCCCAGATGCTGTCCGTATCGCTTTGATTGTTTTGTTAGGATGGAGCGTTTTTGCAGGCTCACACTGGCTAACCGATTTCACAAAACCAATGACCCTTGAGTTGCACGTAGAGCCGCTCTTGGTCGCCTTGATTGGCGGTTTTTACATCACCAACTTCACTAGTTTTCGCGACCCGTTTGAGCATTTGCTGCACGACATCAGCCCCATTGTTTACGTGGCATTCTTCACCCTTACCGGTGTGGGGATCAAGCTCGACATTTTGGCCCAAACGTGGCCCATCGCGGTGGCACTGTTTGCTGTTCGGTTTATCGGTATTTATATCGGTGGTTGGGCTGGGAGCCGATTTGCGGGTGAATCACCGAAATTTGCAAATTTTGCCGGTCTCGCTCTGATCACTCAAGCGGGCATTGCTCTGGGTTTGGCTCGCGAAGTGGCCGTTGAGTTCCCATCGCTGGGTGATGCATTTGCAACAATGGTGATCTCAGTCATCGTTATCAATGAAATCGTCGGCCCGATGTTTTTAAAAGAGGCGTTGAAGCGGGTTGGGGAAACCAATATGCCACAGGCACATTCCCATGGCCTCACGCGCAATGTGCTCATTTTAGGGATTGAGGCGCAATCTCAAAAGCTTGCCAACCAGCTCGACAAATCTGATTGGCAGGTCACCATGATCGACACAGATCGTGACCACGTGATCCACGTTTCTGATGAGGACACAGATATCATGGTACAGCATGTGTCTGGGATTAGTGCTGAGCAGTTGAACGGTCTGCTGAACGAGGAAACAGATGCAGTTGTGGCTATGCTTGAAAATGATGAGGACAACGAAAAAGCGCTTGAACTGGCTTATAAACAAGGTGTACCTCGCCTCATTGTCCGGCCGAACGGACTGTCTCGAGCACAAACGTTTGCCGAGATCGGTGCCCTCATCATCGACCCGACCTCAGCCATGGTTAATCTACTTGAGCAGACGGTACGTGCACCCAAAAACACCTCGATCTTGTTAGGGCAAGACTCCGGCCGTGAGGTGATCCAGATTACGGTTAGTAACCGGGATATTGACGGCATGCTGCTGCGTGACTTACGTCTGCCGGGGGATGTACTCTTTATGGATATCACGCGAGATGGAAACGTCATTCTGCCCAATGGTTATACCCGCATCAAACTTAATGATGATGTCACCATAGTCGGCCGACATGACGACCTAGTTGAGGCAATGCTCAAAATCGGTTACTAGTTAAGTGGTGGGTAGTAGATGGTAGATGGTGAGCTAATTACCCACTACCCACCATCAACTACCCGCCATCCACCATTTACGTTATGTTGATTTGACTCATCCGAACATTTATTCTATCATAGAACAATTGATCTACCCTTTTTGAGCAGAGAGGCCAGAGATCGGATGACAATAAGAGCAGAAAAACCACAATCAAACAAACCTAAAAGAGGCTTGCTAAACCAACCAACCACTCTCAGTGATGAAATTGGGCGCAAACTTGACAGGCTTCAAGATATCGGCCGAGATATTGGCGCATTTATAAACGGCTTTCAATTTAATTATGATCGCCAAACGGGAGAAGTGAATATCAACGTGCGGAAGAAAACACGGCCGCTGGTTGAACTTATTCCGCTTCTTCAGTTTTGTGACACCATTGAGCCATTTGAATCGGTCATAGGATGGGATGGCTCTCAAGCTCCGATGATGTGGTCAGCCGCATCCCCTTCCCGGCATCTGCTCATTTCTGGAGTTGCCCAGTCTGGTAAAACGGGATTGTTACGATCACTACTGCTCACGCTTGTGTTGGGTACAAAGGCTGCAAAACTGCAGTTAGCCTTGATTGATGGAAGCTGCAAAGGTACACCGCGCTACGATCATTCAGAGCTACGGTTATTTAGCAAGCTCCCCCATGCCTTAAATCGACCACCAGTCAACATGGATGAAGTTTGTGAAGTGGTTGAATTCTTGGCCAAAGAAGCAGACCATCGCCTCAAAAGCAGCGTGCAAACCCCACAAATCTTACTGGTTATCGACAATCTGCAAGATATTTTGCCCGTGGCTGGGTCAGCCTTTTGCAGACAGCTTGAGCACATTTTGGACCTTGGACCACAGGTAGGGATAGGGGTCATTTTGGCTACCAATCGGCCGGAAGATGGCCGTTTGCAGGACCTGCTAGCCGGTATGCACATGGACCGGATTGTGGGTAAAGCGGAATCGGCGGGGCAAGCAGCCTTTGCCACCGGCCGACCAGATTCTGAAGCAGAGTTCCTAGATGGGTCAGGAGAATTCCTTGCGACGTTAGGCAGTGATGGGTATCACTTCCAAGCGGCATGGGTGTCTGATCGAGAGCTCAATCGGTACTTAAAACATGCAGGGCAGCGCAAGCCTACACTCCTTGCTTGGGACATCCCCAGCGATGAAAATGATGAAATGATCATGGATGATGAGACTAGCCATCTCTCAAACGTGTACGAGGCGCGGCCGGGTCAACCGCCACAGGATAAAATTCAGCCTGAACAAATTTACACCCGTTTATCTCCTACGTGGACAGATAACGAAGAAAGCTTTGACGAGCTAGAAGAAGCAGACTTAGCCAACTTTGATCCCTCAGAACAACAAGAGCCTGAAGAAGTGCAGTCACCTTTCAATTTTCGCAATGAGCCCGCCTCCCCGTTACAAGGTTGGGCAGCAATGATCGAGGCTCCCAGCGCAAATAATGGTTGGACCCAAGACGATTTTGAAGATGAAGAAGATTTTGACGAAGAGGATCTCTATCAAATCCAAGAGCCCCATCATATAGTTCACGATGCGCCTATTGATAATGGTTATCGGCTTGAGGATAAATCTGATGAGGTTGTCGACGATGAAATGAACTTCTTTGGTACTGATCAAGATAACAGCGATTTTGTTGATCAGGCGGATTCAGAGGCAGATGACACTGAAGACCTGCTTCTACCATCGGCCGAAAAGCTGACGCGCAGCGAACGAAGGAGTCGGCCGTCGTCACTACAAAAGCGGCGGCAGCTCTCAAAAACAGCCAAACCGAAGCCAAAACCCAGTTCCACGCCTGAGCCAATCACACCAAATAACGATGAAAGCTTCGACATCTGGCAAGATGACCTTGAGGAAGATCCAACAGAACCAGATC
>JBCCSO010000468.1:0-4444 GCA_039199965.1 Chloroflexota bacterium
ATCGGTTTTAAGGGCTCTCCGGGATTGGATGAGATCATGAACTCTACTTTGTCAAAGCCGTTTTGATCGTATGCAAGCCGTTTGTCTTCCACATAAACTCCGGCTGGATCTTCTTCTTGATTGAATGCAACCTCAAAGCGAGCGTTCATTTTTAAATCACCGAGCTCATGCTCAACAATTTTAGCTAGTTTGTCGGCCGCTTTTTTTCGTTTGGCTGAAAGTTGCTTTGCCTGTCGGCCGATGCGTTTGAGCCCAATTTCAATCAACCCGCCCAACTCTTCAAGCCGTTTGTCGCTATTTTCAAGCTTTTCAAGTTCCTCGGCCGCGCCCTCTCCCAATTTGATAACGTCTTCGATTGTGCCGCCGTGTTTGCGGATTAAGCGGTTTATTAGATCAAGTCGCTCTTCAATATCGGTTAGTCGATTTGGGTCATGCTCAAGGCCATCCTGATATTTGCGGACGGTTGAGGCGATGTCATCTAGCTCGCCCAGTGCGTTTGAGAGACGGCTGCTGAGTTCCTGCTGGCTTTCGTCTAGCTTGGCTAAATTTAGGCTGGCTGTTGCGGCTTGCCCAAGCATATCAGTCACGCTAATGACTTCCCCATCGCTTGTTTCTACTCCTGTGAGCAGTGCCTGAATTTCAGTCGCAGAGTTAAGCAGCGATTCAACATTGCCAAGCTTAGTCCGTTCTTGGCGCAGCTTTTCATCTTCTCCGATCTCAAGGGCGGCCGTGCTGATTTCTTCAACCTGAAACTTGAGCATCTCTTGCCGTCTAGCAATTGCTGCTTCGTTATCTTTAAGCTCTTTTTGCTCTTTTTCAAGCTTTCGTAGATTCCGTACATCTTTGGCTAGGGCTAGCCGCTGTTCTGTAATGCCTGCATAGCTGTCCAGAAGAGGTAGATGTGCTTTGGGTTTGAGCAAGGCCAAATGCTGTCCCTGCCCGTGAATACCAATGAGCACATCTCCAATTTCCCGCAGAACGCTAGTGCGGGTGGGCAGCCCGTTGACCCGGCAACTGTTTCGGCCGCTGTCTCGTATTTCTCTACTAATTTGCAAGATGTTGGCAGCATCTTCAGATTCAACTTCATGTTCTGTAAGGATGGGGGCCAGCACCGCCTGCGCTTGCTGAGTGAGTGAGAATGTCGCCTCAACCTGTGCTTTACTCTCACCAGCACGAATGTGTCCACCATCGGCTCGGCCGCCTAAAATGAGGCTGACGGCGTCCAGAATGATTGACTTTCCGGCCCCAGTTTCACCTGTGAGTATGTTGAAGCCATCACCAAATTCAATAGTTAAGTCTGAGATGATGGCGAAATTGTGTATCGCAAGTTCTTGGAGCATGAAAGAAGATTGATTTAGCGTTGGTTATCTGAGCTGAACTCGAGCACCTGATGCCGCTGCAAACGCGAGAATTCCGCCCATTAGCAGCGCGCCACCGAAGAGAAATGCTGATAAAAAGATTGTGATGCCCATTAAGGTGGATAGCAAATTAGCCAGTCCCCGGCCTCGACGACGGCCGATACTTTGTTGAGCCAAACGGGCAATACCCGCACCGATGGCACCGCCCACGGCAAAGGCAATAAAGAGGAAGAAGAATCCGCCACCACCGATCAGTCCCGCAATCACTCCTACTAAAATCGATAGTCCCACTGTAATCAGTGAGGAAATGACGTAGTCAGACGTTGTGGCTTCATAGTAGCCGTCTTCTAGCTCACGAATACAAATCTCACACCGATAGCCAACAGAGGTCGATTTTGAGCTTTTGAGCGTAATTGGGCGGCCGCAACGATTACAGCGCAGATTAGTCGGTTCACCGGTCTTGTAGTCGACCATTGTGCCATCTGGCATCACAAATTCTGAAATGTCTACCGGATGTGAGAAGGTTCCGCCCACAATCGGCTCTACTTTGCTGATGGTGTTTTGAACAATTGCCCCATTCTCGACTGTAGCCGTTTCAGGCCCGTCGATTTTGGGCTCAGGTTTGGCCTGTATTTTGACTTTTTCTTCTTGCTTGAGCAGATTGATTTCTGGTGGTTCTTTGCCATCTAGAACGGCCAAGCTGTTGATCGCTTCAATATTTTTTGGATCGATTTCAAGTGCTTTGTTATAGGCATCTCGTCGATCACTTTCATCAGGTAGGACGTTGCCAAGCCCTATATAGGCTTCAGCCACATCCGGCTCTTTTTCTATTAATTCCCGATACAGCTCGATGGCGGCCGGGATTTTTCCATCTCCGGCCACGCGCGCGGCCGTTCTGAGTTGAGTACGAATATAAGGGGTCATTTTATTTAGATGTTTAGATATTACAGAATAGATAGTGGTAAATCTTGACGAACATCTACCGACTAACCTCTAACTTCCGTCTATCTACCTCTCAAATCCCAACCGCTTAAAAAGACGGCGATAGAAATAACCACGTTCGCCCACACGGGCAAAACGGGCGGTGTGATCATGCCCTGTGATGATGATCTTGTCCTCGTTTACGAGGTCAATGGGCTCTTGCCCATCAACCGTCAAAATCGCCCCGTGATCGGTTCTGATCTGAATATGCGCTTCTGCCTTTTGGTGCAGAACAAGTGCACGATCTAGACTCAGATACGGAGCCACCGGCATCAGCAAGAAGTTGTTGAGCACTGGCGGTAGCAGTGGCCCTCCGGCCGCCATTGAGTAAGCGGTAGAGCCGGTGGGCGTGGCTACAATCAGACTGTCGGCCGTGTAGGTGGTAATTTCTTCACTATCAACCGACAATTTCAAGCGCACAACGCGAGCTTGGATGCCCCCAATCACAAAATCATTTAAAGCAATGTAATCGCCTATTTCTTGTTGTCCCCGCACCACTTTGGCGCGAAGCATGAGGCGGGATTCTGTCCAATATTTGTCTTGTAAAAATTGTTCCAATACATTTGGCCAATGTTCCGGGTCAGTTTCACTTAAAAAACCGATCCGCCCCATGTTAATTCCAAAAATGGGTGTGTCATAGGGAACTGCAAAGCGCGCTGCCCGCAGAATTGAGCCATCACCCCCCAATACGATCATGAGCGCACTTTTCTTCGATTCCTCATGAACTTCTGATTCATTGAAGGTGTTGCCGATCCATGAGGTGTGGCCTTTGCCTTCAAGCCAAGCCGATATTTTTTCTGCGAGCTTGGGAGAATCAGGTTTGTTGGGGTGAAACAAGATACTAAAGTGCATGGAACAAGCGTTATGTTAGATGACTAAGTTTTCTCAAAAAAGGCTTACTTTTTGAGTAAATCAACCAAATCTGAGATAGGATGTTCAAACTGTTGACCACCTTCTTCAGTCATCGGCCGGACAGTAACGTTGCCGCTGGCTAATTCCCCATCACCTACAATAATGGTGTGGGTGATTTTGTACTTGTTGGCCTCACGCATTTGGCTTTTCATGCTCCGTTTGTCGCGAGCAAACGCAAGGCGTGTGCCAATTCCGGCCGCACGCAGAGCATAAGTGATGTCAACGGCCGCAATTTTTGTGTCACCGCCAAAGTGAGCTACAAATATGTGTGGTTCAGGTTGGGATGGCGGCTTGATTCCTTCGGCTTTTAATCCTGCTACACCTCGTTCTAGCCCCATACCGAAGCCCACGCCCGGTGTTGAATTGCCCCCGATAGCTTCTGCTAAGCCATCATATCGGCCGCCACCACACAGGGCCGACTGCGCACCAATTTTGTTATACCAGACTTCAAATACCGTTTTGGTGTAGTAGTCGATACCGCGCACCAGCCTAAAATTAATTTCATACGGTACGTTAAGTTTTTCAAGCATACTGCGCAAATCAGCCAAATGGCTGGCACAATCATCACACAAATAGTCAATAATGTGCGGTGCTTCGGCCAATAGATCATCCATGCCGGGTTCTTTTGAGTCGAGAATGCGCAGCGGGTTGAGCTTGAGTCTAGTTTGATCGATGGGAGCTAGTTTATCGAGATGTCCTTTTAAGAAAGCAACCAATGCTTTGATATATCTTGGCTTACACTCTGGGCAGCCGGTGCTGTTGAGCTGGAATGCTAGATTCTCAAAGCCCATTTCACGATAAACGCTCATGGCCAGCATCATCACTTCAAGGTCGGCCGCTGGATCAGTTTCGCCTAAAATTTCGCAATCAAATTGAGTGTGCTGCTTGAATCTGTTGGCTTGGTGTGCTTCATGTCTAAAAGCTGGGCCAAATGTGTAAAGCTTGACTGGTTGGGGACGGCTTGACATTCCGTTGTTGACGTAGGCGCGTACCATCCCGGCCGTAAATTCTGGTCTAAGTGCAATGTAACTGCCATCTGATTGTTCAATGGTATACATCTCTTTATTGACAAAAAAGTCAGAGGCTTCCCCGTTGCCACGGGCAAACAGGTTGATTGACTCCACTACAGGGGGATCGAGCCGCTGGAAACCATAGCGCTCCGCTAGGTTTTTGGCGGTGCTCATCATGTAATC
>JBCCSO010000469.1:0-4435 GCA_039199965.1 Chloroflexota bacterium
GTAGCGCATTGAGTCTGTGACCAGATCTCCGTAAACGTTGCTTTCAATTTTGAACGGGACTGAGTCCTCAACCTGATAAGCGTCTACCTCAATATAAAATTCTCCTGTTTGATCAACCGGGCTAAAGTCAGCCAGAAAGACCCGTTCGCCTGAGACTCGGCTGTCTAAATTGGATACCAGCTCAAGATTCCCCTCGAACACAACGTCGTTAGTGGCTGTAGAGCGGACGGAGAAACTGGTGTTGGCTTCTGCGCTGAGTGCTTCAGGGAAGCCTGAAACGATGGCTTGTTTAATGCTATCAGGCCGATAGCCAAGCTGATTGGGTTTGACCGCCGCGAATATAGGTTCGGTGTCTGGGGTAGTAAAGCGAATATCAGCAACCCAAATGGTGAGCGGGGCGGTGTTGGCAGAGCCAAAAGCCACGGTAAACATTTGTCCACTGTTAAATGTGCCTGAAGTAAAAGCAAAACTAGAGAGAGGAATACGAATCCGTTGCCAGTCGGTTGAAACGGTGATGTGCTGACTGGCTAGCTGCTTTTCTGATTTGACATTGAAAGGGTCCCGGCCGGGTTCAATATCGTTGATCCCAATCGTAAAATCTTCGCCACCTGCAGCTCCCCTGACGCTAAACTCTAACGAACCGTTGTCCATGTAGGGTTCAATGCTGTATGACTCCCAATCGGGACCAGCCACCAAGCTTTCCCACCAGCCACCAGCGTCTTTATCTCCAGTGACGTTGATTCGTAGTGAAGGCAATCCATTGTATGTATTACTCTCATCTAGGGGCAGATAATTCCAGTCATTGTTTTCAATGGTCAACCCATTTCCTGAGCCTGCCCAACCGGCATATCTGTTTTGCGTGAACAGCTCAATATCTGGAAGTTGAGGCCCGGACTGTAGTTCAATAGCCAGAGCATTTTGATTGATGCCTAGCCCGAAGAGGGCAAATAGAAAAATGGTGAAAAATGTCTTGTGTTTTAACATGCCTGAATCACGTGTGTGTTTGTTTTGTAGATTATGCGACCTTTAAATCAAACTTATATGATTTGGATTCATAAAATCGCTTTACGGTTAGTGTTTGACCAAACACCTATTGCTAGATCATTGCTTGGGACAAACATTTTAGGCTTCGTCATTTTTAAATGGAAACCGAGCAAAAGAAGTTGGACGAAGTACTGGTGTTTTGTTAATTGTTGCCAGATGGAAATTTCAATGAGACAAAGCACTTAAGGCTACGTCAAGGATCTCCATCATTACCCCCTTGACGTAGTATTAAATGCGAGCAAATTGGTCTTGCAGAGTGCTGTGGTCGGGATCTCGCCCCACCATCACTGGCACGGTCGGAAACTAGCTCAAAGAGTTGAGCGTGACGGAATCCAATTACGTGTGTACGCGAAGCGACGGCCGGAGCGCACCAAACACTTTTTATTTGTTTGTACTTAGTAGTTTTCTCGCTAATTTTTTAAGAAAGCAAACTGCTGTAGGGGCGTCCCTCGTGGGCGCCCACGAGGGACGCCCCTACCATTCGCATCTTAGATATTTGGCGAGAAGACCAATTAGATTTAATCATTTGTTTTTTGAAAGCAACGATTAAAAGGAAAATTCTGTTCGTACAGTTTCGCAATCAAATATACAATTCAATCAGTTGCCAATATGCTTACGGTAAGAATTGTTTTAATGACTTCTCATAACTGAGTCATTAGCAAAACTTTACAAACTTTTGATCCATTCGTACTAATCGGGCGATAAAAGGTAAAAAATTGAGAGTGAAAGGGTACATTTGGTGAATAAATCCGGCCGTAATAGGCTGGCTAAGGAAATGTGGTGTCTGTTGCCTAGCACGTAACAAGTGGAAAATTTGCTGAACAAATACAAATGTAGGAAGAAATAATGGAGAAGGACGCATTATAAATGTTAGACAAAGCTGAAGCATTAAAAGATGAAATTGTACGATTAAGGCGCGATATTCATGCACACCCGGAGCTGGGATTTGAAGAAGTGCGAACTGCTGCGCTTGTTGCAGATACGCTGGCTGAGATCGGGTATGGTGATGTTAAAACGCAGGTTGGCCGCACTGGTGTGACGGCCGAAATTGGAACGGGGAGTGGCCCAACAATTGGTATTCGGGCAGATATGGATGCCTTGCCTATTCTGGAAGAAACGAAACATGACTTTCCATCAACCAATCCCGGTGTGATGCACGCCTGTGGCCATGACGCTCACACCGCTATTTTGTTGGGAGTGGCTCATCTCCTGCGTCAAGATTTTGTTGAAAATGGATCAAACTGGAATGGAAATGTTCGATTGCTGTTCCAGCCATCGGAAGAAAAATTTGGAGATGATGGTGTAAGCGGTGCCACGGCCATGATTGATGACAAGGCGATGGATGGCGTTGATCATGTGATCGCTTTGCATGTAGGTTCAGACATTGAAAGTGGAATTTGCCAGTTCCATGATGGATATGGTCATGCGGCTGTAGACTCATTTGAGGCATGGATACGGGGAGACGGCGGACACGGAGCCTACCCACATACCGGATCTGATCCCCTTTTCATTATGAGTTCTATTTTGCCCAACCTTTATGGTATTCCATCCCGCTATATAGACCCGATGGATCCTGTAGTTATCAGTTTGGGGCAAGTAACGGCTGGAGCAGCTCCAAACGTGATACCGGCCGAAGTTTACCTGCAGGGAACCATCCGCTCGATGACAGATGAAGTGCGCGAGCAGCTATGGAACGAGATCGATAAGGCGTTCCAGATGGCGAATTTACTGGGTGGTAGCTACGAGCTGGTTATTCACAAGGGGTACCCGGCGGGATTCAATGACGGCAAGGTAAATGACTGGATGCGTAACGTGGTAACTGACTTGGCAGGTGCAGATAAAGTGCTTGATAAACGATCTGGAATGGGGGCAGAAGATTTTTCATATATGTCAAAGATGGTTCCCGGAGCCATGTTTATGCTGGGGGCAGACAACGGTAAAGGTGGGCATCATACCCCACTGTTTGATATCGATGAAGATGTGCTTCCTTTAGGTGCGGCCGTCTTGGCTGAAACTGCTCGCCGCTATGTAGTTGGGCATTTGAAAGATGAATAGTGGTCAGAAACAATTAATTAGAGACCAGTAAATAGTTTTAAAAGATAAGATTGATGGTTTGTTGAAATCTATCGTCAATACAAAATCGTAAATCGAAAAATGCGACAAGAAGCTGAAAAAATTAAAGATGAAATTATCCGGTTAAGACGTGATATCCATGCACATCCTGAATTGGGGTTTGAAGAATTCCGCACGGCTGGCTTAGTGGCCGACACGCTCTCAGAAATTGGGGCAGATGAAATCCAAACAAAGGTCGGCCGAACCGGGGTGACCGCTATCATTGGGCCGGGTACGGGACCAACTATTGGTATCCGGGCTGATATGGATGCGCTCCCAATCTTTGAAGAAGTTGAGTATGACTATAAATCAACCAATCCTGGTGTGATGCACGCCTGTGGCCATGATGCCCATACTGCTATGCTTTTGGGAGCTGCCCATCTTCTGCGCCAATCGTTTGTAAAAGACGGTGCGAAGTGGAAAGGTAATGTTAAATTCCTGTTCCAGCCATCTGAAGAAAAATGGGGGGATGACGGGCACAGTGGTGCTACTGCCATGATTGCAGACGATGCGATGGACGGGGTCGATTATGTGATTGCAACCCACGTTGGCTCAACGGGGGACACTGGGGTATGTACGTTTCAGGACGGCCCTGCGCTGGCGGCTCCTGACATTTGGGATGCGAAGATTTATGCGACCGGTGGCCATGGGGCTTACCCACATCGGGGGACCGACCCGATTTTCATGCTGCGTGCTGTGTTAAATCACATCTACGCAATCCGGTCACGCATAATTGATCCGCTTGACAAAAGTGTAGTTAGTGTTGGCTCTATTCATACGGGACAGGCAGGCAATGTGATTCCGGCCGAAATCAGCCTGAACGGCACTATCCGATCATTTGATCAGACGGTGCGCGAAAAGCTTTGGGCTGAAACGGAGATGGCGTTTAAGTTGGTCGAAACGATGGGTGGTTCGTATGAATTTAACTTGAGCGAAGGGTATATTCCGATGGTCAACTCTGCTCAGGTAAACGGGTGGATGCGACAGGTCACAGCCGACTTGTACGGCCAAGAAGCGATCCATGAAGGGCCAATTGGTATGGCGGGGGAGGATTTTGCGTTTATGGTGGACAAGGTCCCTGGCGCGATGTTTTCATTGGGGGCAAAAATTGGTGAGGGGACTGGTCATCACACACCTTTGTTCGACATCGATGAAAATGTGCTTTCTCAAGGAACTGCGATATTGGCTGAAACGGCAAGGCGATTTGTGATGGGAGAAGTTCAGTAGATCAGTTTTCGGTGGGTCGGTAGGTCGGTTTACTTTTTACTGACCTACTGAC
>JBCCSO010000470.1:0-4409 GCA_039199965.1 Chloroflexota bacterium
AGCCATCGAATCCAGATGACGTAATTAATGAAAAAGAAAAAGACCTAGACCCCATTCAGGGAAAGCGGGTGTTTGATCCTGAGACTGGTACCTACGTATTTATCGAAGGTGTATTGATGGGGGGAACGGCCGTCCCTGTTGGGATGGCGGTGCTGGCAGGTAAACTTGTGGCCGTGGGTGCTGGTAGCTTAGTTGGTTCCGGCGATGCAACCTCGCTGACTGGTTGTGCGCAGGCAGCCAAACATAATAAAAGCACGAAAATGCTTCCAATTTTCCTCATGGTTTTCTCCTAGTTATTTGATTTAGGTAGGTCCAAAGATGGCGGGTCGGGGTTGGTTCAAAGGCCAATTAGAGGTTAAATGCAGTCCCCCCACAGCACAAGACCCAATCCAGATCAAATTAATGAGCCCGATTTTTTTTCTTTAACTCAGCCGCAAATCGCTTGATGGTCTGATCAATTTTTAGCGGTGTCACATTTGCAAATCCAAAAACGATCCCTTTGCGATTATCTTGGGGTTGTGCAGATTGATTAAAAGATGAGAGTGACAGCGCTGCGATGCCTACTTGTCTAGCAATCTGAACCGCTTGATCCTCGTTTTGATGGTCAGCTAGATAAACCGTCATATGCATTCCACCACCCACATCGCCCATGTACGCTTCATCTTTTAAATAGGTCCGAATGGCGTGAATAAGGGCATCTCTCCGTTCTTGATAATGACCGCGCATTTTCCTGATGTGGCGTACAAAATGACCCTCTAGCATAAAATCTGTTAGTGCTTCTTGCATAACGGTTGGCGTGCTGATTGATAATGGGAGCTTGACACCCGTGTACACATCAACAAGATCCGGTGGCAAGACAACGTAGGCCATACGAATGTCGGGCAGTAAAATTTTGCTGAAGGTTCCAAAGTAGATAACGCGATTATGAATATCTAGACCCTGCAAAGCGGTGATGGGGGGTGAGTCGTATCGAAACTCACTATCGTAGTCATCTTCAAAAATCCACATGCTGGAACGGCCGGCCCAATCAATGAGCTGGTGGCGCCGCTCCCGTGTCATGGTTATCCCCAACGGATATTGGTGAGATGGGGTGACATAAGCGACCTTTGCGTCTGGCGCGTGTTCGATACCATACTGTACATTGAGCCCCTTTTCATCAATCGGGACGTAGCAGGGTTTTGCACCACGATACCAAAACAGCCCATCTATGCTGATGTAGCCCGGATTTTCCATCCAAACCTTGTCCCCTCGATTAAGCAGTGCAAGCGTTGCCACCATCATCCCCACACTTGATCCAGGGACAATATCGATTTGCTCTGCCGTACACTGTACCCCTCTCGCAGATACAAGATAGCTCGTAATAGCTTGTCGCAATTTTAGTAAGCCATGCACGTTGTAGCGTGAGTCTTCGTCAACCTGCAAACGCCTTTGCGCTCTATTGACCATGCGAGCCCATAATTTGTGCGGGAACGCCTCATAATCGGGTATCCCGATGGCAAAATCTGTTGATGAATACTGAGATGGATTGTGAAGTGCCTGTCCAAAGGGCTCTAGATGTGTTCCGATGACTGAAATCGGCCGTATACGTTCTTGTTGCTGATCCAGATCAACCGGGGTTTTTGAGGTTAGTAGATCGTGCTGATCTGCTACAAAGGTCCCTTTCCCCACAATCGCTTCAAGGTACCCCTCAGCAATGAGCTGGTCAAACCCATTGCGCAGCGTGTTGCGTGAAACTCCCCAAATTTTTGCTAAATCACGTGTCGATGGAAGCTTGGTTCCGGCCGTGAGCTGATCATTGATGATTGCGCTTCGTAAACCGCTATAAATTTGGCGGTAAAGGGGGACTTTTGCTTGCAAATCGATCGTAATGAGCGAAAGATACAGCGTGTTGGGCAAACTGGAGCTTGACTGGGGCATATCGAATGATAGGCAAAAAAAGACCCCGCTTCAATTGGGCATCAGAAGCGGGGTCGGGCTGGGATAATTTACATAAATCCCACGGTTGGTCAATTTCGAATTATAGAGATGTCTGCAGCATAGTCAAGAAATTCATTCGAACAAACTGGGCGATGGGTTGAGTCAGGAATACAATTTGGCTGCTCACTAATCTATCACACTCCATTAGAGGAAAATATGGCAAACCTAACCCTGACCGAAATTTATCAACTTTCCTACAGTGCGCTTTCCCGATGCGGGGCCGCAGAGGTGCAGGCGGCACCCGGCGCAAAATCAGTGCAAGATGCGGAAGCAGACGGTATACGCAACGTTGGGCTAGGCTATTTGCCGATTTACTTGGGCCATTTGCTGCATGACAAACTGCGTGGAGACGCTGTGCCACAATTGGTCAAACAAGAAGGGGCTGTGATGCAGATAGATGCCGCCAATGGCTTCAGCCACACCGCATTTGATCATTTTTTGCCAGACTTCGCAGATTTGACTCGCCAGCAAGGCATTGCGATTATGAGTATTCAAAATGGATATTCGGCCGGGGTTGTGGGCTGGTTTAACGATCTGCTGGCCAAAGAGGGGTTTCTCAATTTTGGCTTTGCGAATGCCCCTTCAAGCGTGCATCCAGCCGGAGGTAAAAAGAAGTTTTTTGGCACCAACCCTCTTGGGTTTGGTGCACCGCGCGGAGATGGACCGCCCATCATTGTTGATCTTGCCACCAGTATGACGGCCAAAGTGAATGTCAAACAAGCGGCTGCCGAAGGGCGTGAAATTCCGTTAGGTTGGGCGCAAGATTCAGAGGGAAATCCAACGACTGATCCGGCTGCGGGTTTAGCCGGTAGCCTGTCTCCGTTGGGGGGAGCCAAAGGGTATGGTCTTGGATTGATGGTTGAGCTCATGGCGGCCGGACTGACCGGTGGCAATTGGGCCTTTGAAGCACCCCAGTTTGGCAACAACGAGGGCACTTACCCCAACGTGGGCCAGACGTTTATCGCCATCGACCCAGCCAAGACAGGTGGCGAAGCCTATGCAGAACGGGTTGAGCACATGCTAGGCGCTTTGCTCTCACAAGATGGGGTGCGGTTGCCCGGCCAGCGCCGTGCGGTATTCCGCGCTGATGCAGAGGCGAATGGCATTGAAGTACCTGACGCGCTGATCGAAAAAATCAACGGCTTTGGTAAATAACTTGGTTTATGACACCAATCACCGATGATCTAAAGATCCCGGCTCAAAACGACGCCCTTCGGGCTAAAAAGGTCGAAGACCGTCATCCTTAGCCGCTGGATTCATCCAGTTGGCGGTAAATTTACAAATACGATTTTCTGCCCGGCAACCAGCTAGAATTCTAAATCGCGTAGTCAGTAAGAAATTTGATAGGTCTTTGAGAACTCAAACTCTATTAGATTTGACAATCATGCTGGGACGCTACTCATTTCCGTTATCCTCTCGACCTGCACAAAATGACCTAAAACGATAGCCTGTCCACTATTTGGCTCCATATTTTCTGCACCGCCGGGTATCACTTCATTGATATTGATACCCGGTAGTTTAGAAGCTCTAGTGAGCCCTGAACCGCTGTGCCCCCACCCGTGTGGGACAACCACCACCCCTTTCGCTACATCGTCTGTCAATTTCACGGGGAGTGATGTTGTGCCAATTTCACTTTGAATCATCACCAAACTGTTTTGCTCAATGTTTCTCTCTTCGGCATCTGCCGGATTCATGAGAGCGATATTCCCCTGCGGCTGCTTAATCTTTGGATTGTTATGCATCCAGCTATTGTGTGAGCGGCGGTTTCGTCGGCCGATGAGCTGGAGTTTGCCCGTAGACTGCCGATAAGCTTCACTCGATGACTCAAGTCGTGGAAGGCTTGCCACAAGTTTTTCCGGCCAGAGTTGAACCATTCCGTCTTGGGTTGGGACACGTTTTCCAAGAAATGAGTGCGGCTCTGTGGCACCCAGCAAAATCCCTTCAGGGGTTTGCTTCAGCTCTCTAAGTGTTGTGCGCCTTCCCCAGCGCAACAGCAAAGCAAGTAAGTGCTCTGGCTTGATGGTGTGTGGTCCCACTTTGCGGCCGATGACAGGTAGTCGATGCAGGCCACGATTTAAGCGGGGCAAGAGATTGCAGAGCGTTGCCCCAAATAGCTTGACTCCGCAGGCTACCGCCAAGTCTGAAAAGATTTGCCATTCGGGACGGCGTTCATGCTGTGGCTCCACCACAGCTCGCGTAAATTGAGCATATGGAACCGTTTGGAGCACCATGTGTGATACGGGAAAGTCTGAGCGCTCAAGCATGTCTGTGGCAGGCAAAATATAGTCTGCATATGCTGACGTTTCGTTTTGATAAATGTCATTTTGGCAGTTAATGTGCAAAAATCAACCCCTGGCCTCAATCTTTTTTCCAATTTCGATGAAACGCTCGAGATGATGGTCTACGTCGCCGAAAAGGTGATCGATCATGAT
>JBCCSO010000471.1:0-4401 GCA_039199965.1 Chloroflexota bacterium
AGCGACTGAGCGCGCATAGTAAAAGCCCGGCAAAGCCGCAATATCATTTGCACCAATTTCAATTGCTTTGGTTGCGTCAGCCACGGCCGCTTCATAGTTGCCTAAATTCCGATTGATGCGGCTGCGCATGCTAAAGGTTCGCGCCGTATCTGGATCACTTTCACCAATCAATTCAATTGACTGTGTAGCAGCAACCAAAGCTTCTTCGTATTGACCGTTATTGAGCATAGCAGATGCTTTGGCATGGAAGATGGCTGAGCGGGTGTTTTCTGACAAATCATCACCCAGTGCAATCGCTTGATCAGCATCTGCAATCGCTGCTTCGTAATTGCCTTGGTCTACATACACGTACGAGCGATACGAGTAGACAATAGCAAGACTTGGGTCAAGCGAAATCGATTGATCAAAGTCAGACAGTGCATTGTCAAATTCACCCAGCTCAGAATAGACAAAACCACGCTCTGCCAACGTGCGTGAAATATCTTCATCAGTTTCGGCGTAGGTTAATGCCTCAGTAAAATTGTCGATAGAGGGTTGATAGTCGCCCAAGCGATAGAGAGCCTGCCCCAGTTCATAGTAGGCGTCTACCAAATTCGCTTTCCGGTCAATGTCAGACATTGCGGCCGCTACATCACCATTCAGGCTGGCTTTTAAATCCTCAATCGCCTGCTCAAAATTGCGCAGTTCAAGATGTGCCGTGCCGCGCAGGGTCAAGGCATCAGCACTGGCTGAGTCGATGGCCAAAGCACCATCCATGCTGGACACAACCTCTTCCCACGCTTCAGCTTGAGCATATAGCTGCCCCTGCTCCAAAAACAGAGCCACATTGCCAGAGTCAAGGGGCATCAGTTTGCCAACCTCATCGGCCGCGTCTGTGAAGCGCTCTTCGGCCGTTAAAATATCAATCCGACTGCGATAAACCGCTTTTAGATCACCAGCCGGTGCCCCCTCAGCGTTGGTTACGGTCAGCGCTTCTGCTAAATCAGATAGTGTAGCATCAGCATTCCCCTGAATGTTGTTCACATTAGCTCTGCCTGTTAGTGCTGTATAACGATCTTCAGCCGCAAGCTCTTCTGCCAAGGCTGCATCATACTCAACCAGTGCTTGCTCATAATTTCCTTCATCAACCGCCTGCTGTGCCCGATCAAGCGCCGAGGCACAGCCTGTCAGAAAGATGAATAGAAAAAACATCAAAAAGGGTATTGTTTTGTTTTTCATTACTTGTTTGTCCTTAAATATTATTTGGGCGATTGGCAAAATAAATTACATCAATTAGCACTAAAATCGCCTCACAGCCAACCCTGCATCAACTGCTATAGATATTTATTTTTAAGGGTTGGCCTTGGGGAGGAACGATCCAATAAGGAAACTTCAAGGCTCGTATCATTTCCTCTGATTCTAAAGGCATAAACCATCAAAAGAATGATGCATTTTTCCCACCGTTCAGTTGTTTTGGTACGCTTTGATAGCGAACCCACCCAAACAATAAACTGTCGGAAGTACTATTTGAAGCGATTCGGGACTGGTTTGAAAGAAAGTGGGACTTTCAGAGGTGAACACTAGATGCCGATGGGGGAGTCGTCTGTGAAGAGGGTTTCACCTTTAATCAACCATGAAAAGCCAAAAGCTTCTATTGCGATGGCTTCAAGCCAGAAAATCGGCCGCAGCGAGGCCAGTGACGATTCTGCATCACCGCCGGTAAAGATGTAAATACCTGCGAGAATGAGCGAAGTGATAATTGTCCAGCCACACACGCGGTAAATTCGATTGCGGACTTTTTTCTGTGGTGTCATAGTAAGCGGATCGGCCGTTTTAGTAAAGAGAAAAAGACAAAAATAGGCCAAGACTGCAAAGAAACCAGATGCAAAGAGGAGGTGCACGCGGCCGACAAATTCTGGCAGAGCCCGCACAACATATTGGTCAATCGCTTGATTACCGGTCAAGGGAATCAATTCGGCTGAAGTCGGAAAAAAGGCGGTCCCTAAAGCCAGTAGTCCAGCTATGGTTGCCAAATATCCATCAATTTCCCCTTCATACCCCTTATACGAGTGCAAAAAGAAGCCGGTCACGCACAAAATACCCACAAACACGTCACCCATGCCGGTGTGATAATACTCGCTCATTGACCCCATCAGTGGCTCTTGAAAGATGAAGCGCTGGCCAATATACAAGATGATGGGTAGAAGCATCCCCAAAATGCCAACCATTCGGCGCAAAAAGGTGTAGGGTAAATTAATAGGTCTTTTCTGGTCTGACTGCATGGATAAAGAGTGTACCGAGCCGTCAACCAGATGCAAGTGGCTGATAACTCCGCTCTTCTTTTGAAATCTGAAAATCTGAGCAGGACAGGACGGCTGCCTACGGCTTTCAGCATGACTGAGTTAAAATTTGCAGATGAGTCAAAAATCAACTGTTCAAGAAATTCGCAATCGCTTTGACCATGATGTTGAGCGTTTTTCCGTTTTGCAAACGGGGCAATCATCCACAATGGATGCGCCCCTGACCCTAGAAATTATTTCTTCGGCCGCCGCCCTCACCAATCCAAATGCAGCACATATTTTGGATATCGGCTGCGGCGCTGGAAATTACACCCTCAAACTGCTGGAAAAGCTCCCCAATATTCAGGCCATCGATTTAATTGACCTGAGCCAGCCGATGCTCAGCAAGGCGGTTGAGCGGATTGCGGCCGTCAGTTCTGCCATCGTTACCCCTAATCAGACCGATATGCGCGAATTTGATTTTGGCCAAAATAAATATGATGTAGTGATGGCGGCCGCCACGCTCCACCATTTGCGTACAGATGAGCAGTGGGAATCAGTATTCACCAATGTGTTCAATGCATTAAAACCGGGCGGCACATTTTGGGTATCTGACCTGCTGGCTCACGATATTGCGGCCGTGCAGCAAGTGCTTTCACATCACTATGGCAACTATTTGGCAGAGCAAAAAGATGAAGCTTATCGGGATCGCGTGTTTGCCTATGTAGCCAAAGAAGACACCCCCAAACCGTTGTCTTACCAGTTGCGCTTGCTGGACAAAATCGGATTTAGTCAAGTTGAAATCCTGCACAAGAACAGTTTGTTTGGGGCTTATGTGGCAGTGAAGTAGAGGTCAGTGTGTAAACGAAGCGGCGTGGTCAGTAAAGGTTAAACATTTCAATGATCTGTCAACACCTTCTAACAAGCGTCGGATGCAACTTGCATACCTGCAACCTTTGTTATGTTTCGCTTTTTAACCGTGGATTTAAATCCATGCAGGGAAGGAGGCAGATTAATCCGGCGCATCAAAAACTGGGGCTGGGATATCAGCCGTGCAACTGCTATCCGGTTCGGCCGAGGGGTTGTCTACAAACGCCAACCCCACACTTTGCGTACATCCATCATGGCTGAAAATACCGTGGGCTAATTCAGGAACATTTACAAAGTAGCTGTTGCTCAAACTTCTCTGTAGCGATTCTCCCCACACAGGCGGGGTTACCGGGTCAAAGCCACCTGCTAAAATCAGCGTTGGAATATCTGAACTAACCGGATCATTCTCAATAGAAGAAGCTTCCCCCGCCTGCCACACGTCACACAGCTCCAATTGAAAATCATAATCATCAAAGTACTCAATCAGCCGCACGTTGGTTTGAATCGCCACATTTGCATCCTCCACAGAAGAAAACGGGTATTCCTCACGGCACTGAATTGTCCTGTAAATCGCACTGCTGAAAAATTCACCATTAACCAAGGACAGCTCTTCCATCAAGATGGCGTCTTCCATCTCTAAGCTTTCTAAGTCATCGATGATATCTGGCATTTGAATAAACTGAGATGGGGTGTAAAGCGCTTGAAAGAGCATGCCCACTAGGTTGTCTCCCCAGAACAGAGCAGAATGAGATTCGCCGGTCCAGAAATTATCAATCTCGATCTCTACCGGATTCTCGTTTAGGTCCTCGACAACGGCATAAAACCGATCTTCGAGGTTTGGATAGTTTGCATTGCACTCGGGATCGTTTTTGCAGGTGTTGAAGAAGATGGTAAACGCCTGATTCAAGCTGCGCGGGTAGTTCTCAAACAAGTCAGCACTGGTCGGATAAGCAGAGTCCAGAATAACGCTGCGCACTCCGGCCGGGAAGTCTCGCATCACCGTCTGGGCCAAGCGGGTACCGTACGAGACCCCCCATAAATTCCACTGCTCATATCCCAGAGCTCTGCGAATAGCGTCCACATCGGCCGCGCTTGTGGCGCTGCTAAACGTCGTCAAATCAATGCCAGAAGCCACCAGTCGGTCACGGCAAGCCTCCACCGTTGCGATGTAATCTGGCTTAACGTCCTCCCAATCCGCGCGTGAGTCTAGCCAATCAAGCTCTAGTTCTTTCAGTTCTTCACACTGCACGGCCGGCTGTGAGAAGCCCAAGCC
>JBCCSO010000472.1:0-4395 GCA_039199965.1 Chloroflexota bacterium
GGCGCCCACGAGGGACGCCTCTACGATCAACATCTTAGTTATTTGGCGAGAAGACCACTTAGGAGCGATGATTAGATAAAGTGATGAATTGAATCGTCGCTTTAGGAAGGAACGGAAAGTTGAAATGTTGACCTAATTTATTTGCCGTTCCTTAGTTGCTTTAGTAATCCTTTTTTCCTCTCTTTTCGAACAGCCCCATCCACCAGTTGTGGGTGGGGCTTGTTTTTTGGCAGAGAAAATTGGCTCTCTGGGAATTCAAGGGTTAATCGGTAAATGTAGGGGGTCAGCGTGCTGGACCCCTTTAGGCGCAGCACGCTGCGCCCCTACCACATTGGGTGTTAATCCCATCAGTTTCTAAAGGCCCAAAAATTCTGACCAGCTTTCAGAATTTTCCTACACCAGCTCATTTATTCTCTGAGTATCGAAATTTAAGAACGAGTTTGACTACCCCGCATGGTAGTGGGCTCAGAGGAAATTAAACATGAAATACCCAAAATTTATCTTACTTATTCTGCTTGCATTTGTTTTATCAGCTTGTGGCGGCATCCGCAGAAACCTACAAGAAAGGGCGGCCGATGCCGTGGCTGAAACCATCACTGAAACGGTCCTAGAGCAAGCCACCGGCGCTGAAATCGAGATTGATACAGATGGTGAGTCCGTTTCATACACCGTTGAAGATGAGGATGGCAATCAGGTAAGTATCTCGTCTGAAGTGGAAACAGACATTCAGGCCATTGAAGGGATGGGGTTCACGATTCCCGTGCCTAGCGGTTTGAGCAGTGGCTACGTGCAGCGAATGGCGGTTGAGGGTGATGGAGAAATGATCACGGCCAGTTTTGAGGTGGTTGATACCACGGCCGAAGCTTTTTTTGAAGAACTGCATGCTGAATTGGTTGCGGCCGGATTTGTCTACATGGATGTGTTTGATACTGAAAAAGAAGCGCCAGACCCAACGGCCGAAAACTTTTTGCCATTTGTCAACTACGAACATCCAGACGGCTACAACTTCAGCATTATTTGGGGAGACGACACCGCAGTCCTTGGACTGACCAAAATGGAAGCGTAATTGATTAGGAGAAAGTAGAAAGCGAGAAGTGAGTAGAGGTTTTGCTCGACACATGTTCAGCAACTGTGAAAACGCACTTCGACAGGCTCAGTGCTCTTTGCAAGCGAAAGCCTTAGTGAATGTTGTCACGCTGCTTCTTACTTTCTCCTTTCCACTTTCTACTTTTATATGGAGCAATTGAAGAACAAACGGAGGGTTCTTAAAAATGCAATTTTATCGATTGAAACCACCTAGAAAGGCACTTGTCCGGCTGATTTTATTTGTCGGACTATTTGGCGCGGTACAGGCAGCAATGGCGGCCGGACCTGAGCCAGATCTAATGACAAGAGCGGCCGATGGCGTTCAAGCCATCCCGCAAGAAAGCATCGAGCAGGAGAGAGCTCCGCTGGCGTGTCCGGCCAATCCATCCGGCTACCCGGATGAAATAGACCGGGCAAACTTCTGCGTTTTCTATGACGACGCGGACACAACTGACGCACAGGCTGAAGAAGTGGCTGATATTGTGCAAGATTATTGGGACCGCTATGCAGCCCTTGGATTTTTGCCGCCGCTGATTAACTCTGGCACCAAGCTCGATATTCGAATTGTGGACAACGCTGGGTGTAACGGTGGTGCTTCAGGGTCTAATTTTACGGTCTGGAACGGCTGTTTTGGTATGGATAACCGGGTAGAAAGCGTTATTGGTCATGAGCTTTTCCACATGATTCAGTACAACTACGACTCTAACTATGTTGTGTTTGGTGAGTATGAGTGGTTTTATGAAGGGACTGCCCGCATGATGCAGGACAAAACCTTTGCGGTTATGGATAGCTTGACTAACGCTGCCGCCATGAATTCATCTTATAACAACGAAGTCAATAACTATCTGTCAAACACCAACCGTGACCTTACCAGCGACCCGATGAAATATATGGCCGCTTTGTGGTGGAACTACTTTGCTGAACAATACGGTACAGATCCAGATGAACCAGAGCTTGGCGTGGACGCAATTGAAGCGCTTTGGGATGCAACCGATCCGGCCAAAAACATTGCGGCCCTGAATTTGGCTTTCTCCAACATCGGTGCCAGCGATAATTTTGATTCTGCATTCCGCAAATTTACGGCCGCCAACTGGCTAAAAGACCTCACAGGGGCCTCAGACGTCTATGATTATGTTGACGAAGACCAAGTGGGTAACCCGATGCCGTATGGCCCGATTATGCCGCTTTCTGCCGGTCCGATTAACAACGGTGGCGCAGGCTCAAGTTGGAACAATCAAAATATCGCCCGCTACGGTGCCCGTTACTACAGGACGCAAATCGGTAACAGTTGCTCGCTCGTGAGCGTGGATGTTAATACTGACAGCGGCCCTGCCTTCTACCATATCATCACAGAAGAAAGCCAGCCGGGTGACAACCAGCTTGGTTACTTCGGTACAAACACTGCCACATCATGGAATCGGAGCTTTTTCAACGATGGCTCGATTGACTTTGTGACGGTTATTGCTGGCAGCACCAGCGGCAGTGCTACCGTTGATGTTAGTGTTGATTGCGCTGACCCGGAGATTGATATCAAGCTGCCCAACGGTGGAGCTGTAGCCAACGCTGGGCCAGCGGCCGGGCCGGGTAAATTCTTGGCCCAAGTATTGGTCACCGATGGCTCTGAAAAAGGGGCTGTGATTGACGGCTTAACGATCAATGACTTTAAAGCGGCCGTGGGTGGTGTTGAAGCGCTCATCACCGGCAGCGGCTTTGTACAAGAGCAGTACTGGCTTGTGATTCAAGCCCCCACCCAAGCGGCCGATGGGCTCTATTCGCTTGAGGTGCGCCTAGAAGAATCTGGCACCGCCAACGTGATCGCCATGGACACGAATGATGCCAGTGTAAATTACACCCCTGACAATGTAGACCACCTGCTGATTATTGACCGTTCTGGCTCTATGAGCAGTGATGGTAAGTTTGTGGCAGCGCAAAATGCTGCTAACTTCTACATTGATATTACGCGCAACAGCGATGGTTTGGCCGTCATCCCATTTTCAGACGACCAGACACCGGGTGCGTTTAACCTAACAGAGGTCACCACGGTGCCAAACGTACGCGGAAATGCGGAAAACTATGTGGATGGTTTAAGCATTGGCAATCTGACCAGCATTGGTGATGGGCTGGATGAAGCGGTTGACCAGCGTAACACAACGCCAACCAGCAACCCGCTCTGCTCGTTTGTGCTCATGTCAGACGGCATGGAAACCGCCAGCCAATATTGGACAGACGTTGATACAGACGTAATCGCGACCGGCTGTCCGGTCACAACGATTGCGTTTGGCAGTGCGGCCGATGAAACGCTGATGCAGGACATTGCAACAGCCACCGGCGGTGCGTTTTACTATAACGATGTCTTTGTGAGCACCAGCCGTTCGGCCGCTGCAAACTCAATCGCAGACACCAACTTGGGTCTAGGGAACACCTATGAATATGCCCAAGCTGAAAGCGAGGGACGCGTACGCTTGCTCCAAGAGCGGGGTGAAGTTCCGATTTTCCAGAGCGAATTTGAACTGCCTCCCGACCAGATCCACAAGGTCTTTATTGACGAAACCGTGGGTGAAGTGGTTTTCTCGCTTGACTGGTACTCGATCAACGCCCCTGACTGTGACAATCCGCAAGTGTCTAATGGCTGTTTCGGCAAAGACCTTGAGCTGAAACTGGTTCAGCCTGACGGCAATATCATCACCAAGGATAATCTGCCGTATACGTTTGAGGACGTGGTCAGCGGTCACTTGGGCTGGCGGATTGAGAAACCGATGGAAGGGGAGTGGACTTTGGTTGTTAATGCAGACAGTGAATATGTTTGGTACGACATCCCTTATCAGGTAATCGTCAGTGGTCCTTCTTATCTGACGGCCGAACTGCTGTTGGCAGACAAAACTGGCATTCGCAACTTCACTGGCGACCAAGTCCCCATCCATGCATTTGTCTCATCTAACAAACCGCTGGCTGGTGCAAGCGTTGTGGCTGAAGTCACCTCACCAGATGGTCAACTGACCCCCGTTGTTCTGTACGATGATGGTCAGCACGGTGACGGTGAGCCAAATGACGGTTTCTACGCGGGTATGTTCACCCGTGTGAATCAGGCTGAAGCCATCGGTCCCCAAGGTGAAGATGGTGGCAAAGTTGACAAGCGAGTTCCTGATGAAGGTTCCTACCAAGTTCGACTCCTTGTGAGGCTAAACGACATCATACGTGAAGCTTTAGGTTCCTTCTCTGTGGCAGAAGCACCTGATGAAAACCAGAATGGCATCCCTGACCCATATGAGCAGGCAAACGGGATTAAATTAGCCAGTGCGGATGTGGACC
>JBCCSO010000473.1:0-4394 GCA_039199965.1 Chloroflexota bacterium
AGCCAGCCGCGCGGATAGCTGTAGAACGAACCGCGCACGACGCTTTTCTCGACCTTGTCGAACAGGTAGGCGTTGTGCACAAATCCAATGCCGCTTTGCACGTCGTCTTCAGGTTGACCGGCTACGCCACCCCATGCACACTCAGCCAGCAAGAATGCCACACCTGACCATAAGTTAATGGCGATAGCCCCGTAGCGTAGGTCGTCTATTGCGTTTTCGAGCTCACTGCCTAATGCTTTAGCCGTTTTAGGATCAACCAAAATCGATGCCCCTAATGTGCCTTCGAGCTGTTCGTTGGCAAAAACAACCGCTTTGCGCAGAAAGTCGGCCGGGCTGTTGGCCGTAAGGGGGGTCTCGCCTAAAACTGTGGTGAAATATTCATCGGTAAAGCAAGCTTCGGCCGCGGATGCATCTAGATCGGTGATCAAAATGCGAGGTGTCCCCGTGCTAGCGTTGACCGCTTCAGGGTAGCTGTCTTGGGCTCGCTGAATGCGGTCTCCCGCTCCGGGGTAGTAAGCCTCGCGCGGCGGAATCGATTCTAGCAAGCGTTGGATTTCGGCCATTAGAGCATCACGCTTGTCCCAATCTTTGTCAGTGATGATGACCTGAGCCGCGACGCAGTTACAGCCTGCATTGTGCAGCTTGGCCGTGACGATGCGCTCCGCCTGAAAACGAATGTCCGCGTCTGACCAGTCACCGGGCACTACGATGATGGGTGTTACCCCACCCAACTCGCTGGATATTTCTTTTTTGAATACCGGATCATTGGCCGCTTTTCTGGCCGCCCCCTCTTCGCCCGGCCCGTACATGATAATGTCGTACGTTTTGCCGCTGCCGGTAATGTGCACTGAATCGACGTCCGGATGATTGGTGAGGTATGCACCCACATCGCCCCCACCATAAGAGACATTGAAGTAACCCGCTTCAACAAATGGGGCAAAAATTTTGAGTAGGATCGGCCCCAAATAATCGTTGACAGGATTGAGTTTGAGCAGGGCAACTTCGCCATCGGCTATGAGTTTGTAGAGTACATCGAGTGGAGCAATCGAGTTGATGTTGCCCGCACCCAGCACAAGGGCCACTTTACCAGCGGGGTTTTGCTCATTGTAGAATGTGGCGGTGTATTCCTCTAGGTTGTTGGGTGTAACCCCATCCTGCATCCAGACCTCTCCGTGGACCCCGTTGGTGATTAGCGTGGCGTAGAAGTTAGACGGATAAACGTGGGCAACCGTGCGGCCGCGGCCGTTGACGGTGACTTTCTTGGGCATGCGGACTTTGCCATGGGCCAACGATTCAAGCGTTTCAAGATAGGCGTTAATCCCGGCCGCAATCGCCCACGGGCCGCTTGTCCACTCTTCACCTACCCAAGGAGAATCGGGCGGAATCCGTTTGCCTTTAACCGAGGCATCAACCCATTCTTGAGCGTATTCCTTTAAGTTGCTGCGAGAATGCAGCAGCAGTTTCATTTTTTCGGGGATGGGTAGTGTGGCCCATTCATCTTTCTTATCATGTAGTACGGCTATCAAAGAATCAAGATGCTGCGTGTCTAAAGCTCGGTCAATATCTGCGGTTGCCATTATGCCTCCAGTGGGGGTGTAAAACTTGCTGACGATTTAGGTTGCGCAGACGATAGCTTAAGGGATGAGTATCGGCAAACGCTAGAGAAGATTCTGCTTTTGGTCTTAGGCGATCTTGACTTCCTTTTGGAATAGGGCGGCGATGGCACCTAAAAATAACATCGATGCTGATAGAACAAATCCGTTGTTGAGCGATGAAGATAAATCGGCCAAGTAGCCAGACACAAGTGGGCCAAGCGTCTGCCCAACCGAAAATATAATGGTCACGACGGCAATGCCTCTCGCCCAGCCGCCCGGTGGCAGAGATTTGCGCATGATGTTGGTAACCGACGTAACGACAGTCAGCGCCGCGCCACCGAACAAAATGGCGGAGAGCAGAATGCTGATATTGCTAGTAGAAATGACCGGCAATACACCACCCACTGAAATGATGGCGAGGACGACCGCCATCGCTTGCCCCCCTTTTGCTCGATCAAGTAGCAATCCCAAAATAAATTAATTTGCCATTGAAGCGGCCCCAAAAATAAACCAAAAAATAGCAACTCCGGTTGCACCCACGCCGCTGGAGCTGAGCAGCGAAATCACGAAGGTCATGTAGGTGATGTAGCCAAATCCAAACAAAAAATAGGCGATGGTGGCAGGGATCAGTTTGGGTGAGTAAAAGGTTGTGCTGCCATCTTGAATTTGTGATTGGGGTGGAGTGATAGAGATGGCGGCCGTCCGGCCGAAGATGGCAAAAAACAGCGAGACCAATCCCATCAAAATCCAAGCGGTGCGCCAAAAGGTCAGGTCTTGCTCTAAAAGCTGCGGGAGCCCCAAGCTGGCTAAGAAGACCCCGATGCCAATGCCGCTAAAGTAAATGCCCAGAATCAACCCGCCCCGGCCGGTGCCCGCTAACTGTGACGCCAAGGTCGCCCCAATGATAAAGGTGGTTGCACCCGCAAAACCGGCCAGCGTTCGAAAAATAAGTAGCAGCGTCAAGTTTGATACAAGCCCCGTCAGCAGCATCGACACACCCACTGCAATCATTGAAACCCAAAACGTGCTCCCCAGTCCGGCCCGTTTGCCAATCGGAGCTGCCATCAGCGCTCCAAACATGTACCCAAGCGCGTTGGCCGTGTTCATGCTTCCGGCTTGGGTGTATGTCCACGCCAAATCTTGACGCATAGCTGGCAGCAGCAGCGCATAGTTAAACCGAGCAAAGCCCAAAGCCACGGCCGCGCCTAGCGACAAAGCGAGCGCCGTTCGAAGTGGATTTGAATTGATAGAATTGTTCATGAGCAGCTTGATGTTGTATGGGGTAAAAGCCTATTATTTCAGGTCTCTATTTCTTCGCAAAGTTAACTGAATTGATGTATGTTTACTCCGCTATGAATGAGGTGAAAAATATGGATGACCTAATCAAATACAACCAAGAGCGGTGGCAAGCATTGGTGGATGCTGGTGTTGAATTTTCTGTCCCGTATGCTGATTATGATCAACCACAGGCGATTGATTATGTAGACCAATGGGCTGACATCAAGCGGCTCGAACTCACGAACTGGACTGGTAAAGATGTGCTCTGTTTGGCCAGCGGTGGCGGGCAGCAATCGGTTTGTTTTTCACTGATGGGTGGCAATGTGTCTGTACGGGATTTGACTCCCGGCCAGCTTGCGGGTGACCGAGCGATGGCAGAGAAATACGGATACAGCGTGCGCACTGAGCTGGGGGACATGCGGGACCTTTCTTGTTTCGAAGATCAGTCGTTTGACCTCGTTTATCAAGCCTACTCGATCAACTTTATTCCTGACCCTTGGACGGTGTTTGCCGAGGTCAAACGGGTACTCCGGCCGGGTGGCCTCTACTACCTCCAATTTGCCAATCCGCTGTGGAATATGGAAGAAACAGATTGGACTGAAAAAGGGTATCCGATCCGGCAACCGTATGTGCAGGGGCAGCAATCGACTCCAGAAAAACTGCCGTGGGATGTTGAGCAGCCTGACGGGTCTGTAAAAAAGGTTGATGGGCCCGATGAATTTACTCATACGATGGGCACCATCTTTAACGGATTGGGCAACAACGGGATGTTAGTGTTTGCAATGATTGAAATGCCAAAAGGGGATGCAGCGGCCGAACCCGGAACGTGGGAGCACCTGAAAAGCTACCTGCCTGTGTGGCCGGCCGTTTGGGCAAAGAAACTATGACCGTTAGAATCAACCTTGAAATTGGGAAGAAGAAAGTAAACGCCATCGCAGTTGACTATCCCGGTTGGTGTCGGTCTGGTAAGTCAGAGGAAGATGCGATTGAAAATCTCTTGTCTTATGCCCCTCGCTACCGTGCGGCCGTTCCATCTATCTTGTTGGAAGATGCAGAACGGTACACTATTGCAGAGCGACTACAGGGGAGTGCCTCCTCTGATTTTGGTGGCCCCAGTATTGAATCTGAAAGTGATACTCTGTCCGTAGATGGGAGCGAACTGGATGATTTATGCGTGTTGCTTACCGATTGCTGGAACGCTTTTGATGATGCAATCGCTTTGGCTCAAGGTAAAGAACTGCGCAAAGGGCCACGCGGTGGTGGCCGAGACCTATACAAAATGATTGACCATATTTTGGAAGCAGAAAAAGCGTATCTGCGCCGCATCAGTTTCAGCTTTAAAGTAGATAAAGAAGAAGATCGGCGGGCACACTTAGAGCGTATGAAAAATGAGGCGATTGTTGCATTCCGCACAGCGGTACTAGAGTTAAGTAAAGTTAGCGTTTAATAAGCATAAATATATAGTTGTACTCGAGAACCCTCACGGCTGAAATCTCTTTTCAAGCAGACAACTCTGCATGA
>JBCCSO010000474.1:0-4383 GCA_039199965.1 Chloroflexota bacterium
GAGAGCCTTGATAATCTTCTGATCTGTTACCGCAAACGCATAATTCCCCAATTCATCGGCCGTGACCCACGCATGATCTTTGACCCCTAAATGCTCAATCTCTCCCCCTTGAAATTGGGCATGCATCGCATGGAGCGTGATACGAAAGTGAGTGTAAGCGTGTTTAACGACAGTAAACGGCTCTTTCGATAGCGGTTTAACCTCAACATTTAGCTCTTCCTGAATTTCTCTAACCAATGCCTGAACCAGTGTTTCCCCCGCTTCTAGTTTCCCGCCCGGAAACTCCCACAGCCCACCTAACAACCCATCTAGCGGCCGCTGTGCGATCAAAAATCTGCCTTCTCCAATGCTATCTTCCCAAATGACCGCTGCGACTACGTCATAGTGGGGCGTTTTTTTGCGCGGTGGTTTAACCGGCCGATCAAGCTGTGTGCCCCGCTGGCGGGCCAAGCAGGGATCGCGCATGGGGCACAGCAAACATCGTGGCGATTTTGGGGTACATAGCGTCTGTCCCAGCTCCATAAGCGATTGGTTGTAATCCCCCGGCCGCTGGTTCGGCACGATGGCTTCTGCCATTTCCCAAAGTTTTTTCTTTGTAGCGGTTTGTGTCACATCGTCCGGCAAATCGTAGAAACGGGACAAAACGCGAATGACGTTTCCGTCCAACACCGCCACTGACTCATCAAAACAGATTGACGCGATAGCAGCCGCTGTGTACCGACCAATCCCCTTAAGTTTTTGTAGTTCTGCGGCCGAACGGGGCATTTTGCCGTTGTAGTCAGCCATCACCATCTGAGCAGCTGCATGCAGATTTCGGGCGCGACTGTAATAGCCAAGTCCCTCCCAAAGTTTGAGCACATCGTCTAGAGGAGCGTTGGCTAAATCCACCACCGTGGGAAAACGAGCCATCCATCGTTCCCAGTAGGGAATAACAGTCGCCAACTGGGTTTGCTGGGCCATGATCTCTGAAATCCAAATGGGGTATGGGTCGCGCAGTCCGCGCCACGGGAGGGCGGCGTGTCCTTCGTCCCACCAACTCAGTAGCGCAGTGGCAATACCGAATTCTTCATTCATCGTTGTCCGTTGCTTATTGTCCATTTTAAAATCTTAAATCTGGATTACCTACTCATAAAATTGTTCCCAAACGGACAATGTGGAACGCACAATTGGAAATGATTAATGAATTACTCTCCGCGCACATACCTGATAACCGGATGCGGCCGATCCGCAATTTCGTCCAGATTCGCCGCCATCAGCTCGCCCCTCAAATACAAGTGTTCAACATGGGCCCCCGCCTCTTCAATCGCCAGCAGCCGATGGTAATTTTCAACCTTGCCAAAAAGATCTTTGCTAACTTCTAGAATCGTTTTGGGCTCTTGGCAGATGTCTAACACCTTTTGTAGCCGCTGCTGGTGGAAGGACTGAATCTCATCGATCCGGCCGTACACGTCTTCGATAGCCGCATTGTGTCCGGGTAAGCCCATGCGAATGCCGGGAACGCGGCTGATTTTTTTCAACGAGTCTAAATAGGTGCCTAAGCCTGTGTTGAGCGTAATGCTTTCTGGATTTTGGTGCGGCGTGATGCGTCCCAAGATGTGATCGGCCGTTAGAAGTAAATCATCCACCTGCAGGCAAACTTGACCCGGACAGTGGCCCGGCGTGTGGTGAACGACCATATCATAAATTACGTCTTCGTCTTCAAATGCCTGCTGGACTGGGGTTGAGCGGTAGATGTTTTTGCTGTAGGTATACATCGCCATGAGTTCCGTGCGCTTTTCTTCAGCAACGCCCGCTTGCTCTGCAAATGAATCAAGTCTACGGGATGCTACCACTACCCGCTCTTCGTAGTTTGAGATGACTCGTACATCTAGCTGATGGATAGCGATGGGTGCATTGGGATTGTGCTCGCGAAAGAAGGTTAGCCCGCCAAAATGATCGATGTGGCCGTGAGTCAGCACTACGGCCGAAACGTCAGCTAAGCCTACGGTTGTTCCTTTAGCTATACTGATCGCTTCAAAGCCTGCCAGCAAATCTTCATTGGATTTGGGCATGCCCGACCCTACATCGATCAGAATCAAGCGTGAGCCATCGTCTATGAGGTAGATGTTGGTAGCAAGGACAGGAAAAGATTGCACCGCAAAAGAGTAAATGGTGCGGCCGCTGCTCGTTTTGAATGTGTTTAATTCCATAAAGAAACGACGAGTGTAGGATGACGAGAGGCGATGAATTTTTGAAATTCGTCACCCGGCGTTCGTCCTCGCCTAATATCCAGCCGCCTGTCCGTCGGTTCTAGGCTCAGATCCGCCAACGTATACGCCTGACTCAGGATCACGGATGATCGCTTGACCACCACCATAGTGAAGGGTTTCAGCCTGTGACCAAGGCATAATGTTGTGGCCGCGCAGCCGCATCTCTTCATACATGCGTTCTCCAAAGCTGTTTTCTAATGCCACAAGTTTGTCCTTTTGCCAATAGAAGCGGGGCGCATCTAGGGCGGCTTGTGGGCTCATGCCGAAGTCCACCAGCGCACTGCCGACCTGCAAATGTCCCTGTGGCTGCATGAAGCCGCCCATCACCCCAAAGCTAGCAAACGCTTTGTCATCTTTGGTAATGAAGCCTGGAATGATGGTGTGGAACGGCCGCTTTCCACCGGCCGCTTCATTGGGATGGCCTTCTTCCAACGTGAAGTTGGCCCCCCGATTTTGGAGCTGAACCCCTGTGTTTCCGGCCGTTAAGCCGCTGCCAAAGCCCATATACAAGCTTTGAATCCAGCTGACCATGTTGCCATCTTCGTCAGCAACTGTTAGGTATACCGTGTCACCGTGCTGCTGCGGTTGTCCCGGCGTGGGGGTCAGCGCCATTCGGCTGTCGATCAAACCGCGGCGGTGGTCTGTGTAGCTTTGGCTCAGCAGTTGAGCCAGCGGAATTTGAGCATGTTTGGGATCAGCGATGTACGCATGGGCATCTGCAAATGCGAGCTTAACAGCCTCCATCATCGTGTGGGTATATTCGTAGGTGCCGTGTCCCATCGCCCGGACATCAAACCCTTTCATGATGTTGAGCGCCAGCAGCGCCGTTAACCCCTGTCCGTTTGGGGGAATTTCGAAGAAGCGATATCCCGGCCGGTATTCGACACTAATCGGCTCAACCCACTCTGCCCGATATTTGGCTAAATCTTCTGTGGTTAAGAATCCACCATCAGCTTGCACGGTGTCTGCAATTTGCCGGGCGATGTCACCCGTGTACAGCGCATCGTACCCGTCATCTACAATTTTTTGCATGGTAGCCGCTACCTCAGGATTGCTAAACATCTCGCCCGGATTTGGCCCTCTGCCCCCTTCAAATGGCAGCCAGACCCGTTTTGAGTCAGCGTGCTTGCTCATTTTTTCTTGAGAGCGCTGCCACTGCCACGCGATGCGCTCGCTGACCGGATAGCCGTTTTTGGCATAGTTGATGGCGCTGCTTAAGATGCGTTCTAGCGGCAGGCTGCCAAATTTATTGAGCGCAATTTCCCATCCTCGCACTGCACCGGGCACCGTCACCGCCAATCCCCCTAAAGCTGGAAATGTGGTGTGGCCAAGCTCCCGGACATGTTTGGCTGTTAACGCTTTGGGGGATGGCCCGCTGGCGTTGATACCGAGCAGTCGCTGTTCATCAGCCGACCAGATCAGGGCAAAAGCATCACCGCCAATCCCGGTCGAGCAAGGCTCTGTTACGCACAGCGTCGCCACTGTGGCGATTGCTGCATCAATGGCGTTGCCGCCTGCTCTTAAAATATCGATGCCTGCTTGCACCGCCAGAGGTTGGCTTGTGGCAACCATCCCATGCTGCCCGATAATGTTTGATCTTCTACTATTAAAACTGATGTGAAAATTAGTCATTTTGCGCCTCAAATTACAACCCAGCTTACAGGATACCAGCACTTGTAAACTAGATTACACCTGTAAGGATGCATGTAACCTTCCTTCGATAGATTATGAATAAGAAGTAAAAAATAACAACAAATCTTTTTCTTCTGTGATGTGTACTTTTTTTGGTGTTTTGGGCATGGGTTAATTAGATTTTCAATTAGCCTAGGCTGATCAAACACAACACCAAGGGCCTGTGTAATAGATTGGATAAATTTATTATTGATTGGATGTAGGGCATTTCATTAATTCTGAGAAATCATATATTCCTGCACCGCTGATCGAGGATAAGTTTTCCCTAACGAAGGATTATGGGCGTATCATTTTTTAACCCTCCAAATGTTATGGGCAGACAAGCGCAACCTTTACAAAAGCAGATTCCTGAGGCAGATGTTCATGTGAGACGTCAAGTTCAAAGGACTGTTATTGTCGAGAAGGCGATGCAGGTTTTGAATCAGCAATCTACCCCCCGACC
>JBCCSO010000475.1:0-4380 GCA_039199965.1 Chloroflexota bacterium
AATATCCGGCAGTTTCGCTTCAATGTACTCTTTGTCGATGTGACGGTCAGTGTAACCGTCTTGCTTGAAGTAGTGATTGACCGTGTCAGGGGTCACGTCTAAGTGAACATAGTTCTGTCCACCAATGCCACGTCCCGCTTTTGTTTCCAAAAAGATGGCGCGACTTACCACGTCACGTGAAGCCAAGTCTTTGATGCTGGGCGCGTACTTCTCCATGAAGCGTTCGCCTTCGCTATTAATCAAGACCCCACCTTCACCCCGGACACCTTCAGTGATCAAGATGCCCAGTTTGAAAATTCCGGTTGGATGGAACTGATAAAACTCCATATCTTCCAGCGGAATACCACGACGCAAGCACAGAGCAGCGCCATCGCCTGTCAGTGAATGTGCGTTTGAAGTCACTTCCCAGCAGCGTCCCCAGCCACCGGTAGCAAAGATAACCGCTTTACCGTGGAAGATGTGGAACTGTCCATTTGCAATTTCAAGCGCCACGATACCACGGATAGTGTCACCCTCCCGGATCAGATCAACGACTTGATATTCATCATAAAAGTTAACTTTGTTTTTGATGCACTGTTGGTACAGCGTCTGCAAAATCATGTGACCCGTACGGTCGGCCGCGTGACAAGCCCGCATCACAGGCTTGCCGGTGTCGTTGTTGGTATGACCACCAAAGCGGCGCTGTGAAATTTTGCCATTTGGGAACCGATCAAAAGGCAGCCCCATATGCTCAAGCTCAACAACTGCGTCAATAGCCTCTTTACATAGTACATCCACTGCGTCTTGGTCTGCCAAATAGTCGGAGCCTTTCACAGTATCGTATGCGTGCCATTCCCAGCGGTCTTCTTCATTATTTCCCAGAGCAGCACTAACACCACCCTGCGCCGCACCAGTATGGGAGCGGGTTGGGTAAAGTTTAGAGACGACCGCTACGTCTGCGCCGCGGCTAGCATATAGGGCTGCCATGAGTCCAGCACCGCCTGCACCTACCACAATTGCGTCATGAGTGTGAATGATTGGTTTCATTTTTTATTCTCTCTAATTCAGACTAAGTATTTCCGTTATTTCCCCAACTGGCTTAATTGACTGAATTCTAATTGTTTCGACAAGTGTTTGGCCCAACCACCATTGCTGATCGATTGCACAGGGTAAACACTTAAAGCTTCACCATTTGCAAAAATAAACTCAGCAAAAAAAGGTGGGCGAAGCACAAAGAACAGGAAATGAGTAACTGACTTGGGTAAACAGCCATTCCTTACATACTAAAGACAAAATCAGGCGGGTTGCGCCTGAAATTGAAAGATTTACTTGCCCTCAGTTATTAGCGGGTTGGAAAAGTCATAATGGCGACCAGCGACCAGATCACAGTAATCACGACGAAAACCGCAAGTACCCAACTAATAATGCGCATCAACCTTTCGTTATGAATATAATCTTCTAGGATGTTGCGCAGCCCGTTGTAACCGTGTGGCACGGCAAGAATGAGCAATAATGAATCATATGCCCGCCATCCCCACGAGCTCCATTGGTCAGCCACAAACTGCAGCGTCAAATTATGCACAGAGTTTAACAGGAGCTGAATGGTGACATGACCAACTGCGAGGAACAGAAGAGCGATGCCCGACAAGCGCATGAATAAATAAGCATAGCTTTCGAAGTTTCGCTTAGTTGTTATCGTCCTAGTAGAAATTGTTTCGGTTGTTGAAGCCATACTTCACCTCTTACTCGTAATAAATCGCATCGGCCGGATAATCAGTAATGCTGGGTAGCACCCAGCAACTAGCCCCTTCTGCCACAAGATCAGCGCAGTGTGTAAAGATACCGATTAGTAGATAGCCACCGGCTGGCACGAATACAGCTAGGAAGAAAATCCATACGATCCAAGCAGACCGATTTTGATGGTGCCACCATTCGGGCTTCCAATCAAGAAGCGTAATTCTTAAGCCGTTCAAAGCGTGGTAATAAACTGAGCCCAGTACAAATACTTCACCAACGCCAAAAAATGGATGCTTGAAAACATCGATTGACCAAGCATAAATGTGAGGTGCAAAGGTGGCGTTAGCAGTATCCCATACGTGAATTGTGAGGAAGCCCAAAATGCCTAACCCTGTGAGCCGATGGGCAACCCAGCTCCAGTGGCCAATGTTTCCGCGATAGCGTACGCCTTCAACCAGCGTAGTTCTCAAACCAGCAATAGAAGCCATATTTTCTCCGTAAATTTAGCTATTGGCACATTTGTCAAGTCTTGTAGCTGATCTGCAGATACTGTATGCACTTTTACTGCATAACGAAATCAGTCATGAGATCAGTGAAATCAGCTACTCATTGTGTAAAAAATATCTCAATCAACTTCGCGGCAGTATAGCAAATCAGACAGTGTTTAACCAGAGTTAATAAATTTCTTTTCAGTAATCATTGTCAAAGTTAATAGCACTTTGGTTAGTATAAGTGGTTGGGTTACAAATGAGTTTGAGGGGTTGCTAAAGGGGTATGCAACTGCTAAACTTTTTGAGTATCAATACAAGTAAGTCAGTATCTTGAAAACATGCTCATTGTTCATACAAAATGAACTCCTTGCATTTTATTAATTTAGATTTAAATCTATTTACAAACTAAATGATTCGATCATTTACTTTAAGAGATATTCCATTGGTACACCGTTTAGGTGACCAAGGAACTCTTTTCCACACAAGATCAGCTTTGACGCAGGATTTGTGGCCCCTGCGTGAAGCACTTGTCAACATGTTTATCGGGGGCCAATATCCTACTTATATCTGGAAAGACGATAATGGAGCAGCGGTGGGATTTGCACAGTTGCATCAAGTTGATGATGAGTCAACTGCGCACATATTGTGTTTGGGTTCTGCTTTCAGCGGTGAGGCACAGAAAGATGGATCAGTTGTAAACACCGAAAATTTATGGATCGCTTTTTTGGAAGCTCTCATCAAAAAAGCAGGCGGCCGAGGCATTCATAATCTCATTGCGGAGGTAAATGAAACGGGAGATGAGCTGCCCGTGATGCGACACGCAGGATTTGCAGTTTACACACGCCAAGACATCTGGAAACTGTCAGAACTACCCCCACGCTGGGTCAGCCCTCTCCAATTGACACCGGCTAAATCGGAAGATGAGTGGGATATTTCACTCCTGTATAGCAACGTGGTTCCGCGCCTAATTCAACTGGTTGAACCACCACCATCAAGTGATGATCTAGAAAAAGTTTGGCTCATGCACGAAAACGGCGAACTCTCCGGGTTTGTTGTTTTCACCCGCGGAACAGCTGGAACGTGGATTCGACTGTTTGTCCATCCAAATTCCAACGCCCGAAGTGAGGACATTTTCCGCGCGGCCGTTAGTGTGTATCCACCCGATGAAGACCATCCTGTGTACGTCTGTGTGCGACGTTATCAGAGCTGGCTGCAGTCAGGATTACAAGAAGTCGGTTTCGAGCAGACCGGCAGCCAAGCGATGATGGTCCGTCACACCGTCCATCACACAAAACGCATGGTTCCTGATTTATCAAAGGAAGTGAGAAAAAAAGCGGTTGCTGTCAAGCAAACCTTAAATGTTGAAGATTAGCGGAGTGCTGCGCTCAAGGCTTCAGCAAAAAGATGGAGGTAGACAAAAATGATTGATTTATTGAGGATTAACCTCCTCTAATCAAATCAAACGTTGAAAAGTTATTTCCCACTTAGAATCGAAGAAAATACTTCATCAGAAGGTCTTAGGTTTTCAGGGGTCTGGCTCATAAACTACCTGTTTATGTAAGCCAAGGTTTGTGCAAACAAACTCGTGCTTGACCAAGTAAGTAATTTTGATCAAGCAGACGTGTAACTTGGGTTTCACCCAAGTTTGTTCTGATAACATATTTACATGCATTTGAAATCAAACGAAGATTTAAACGAGCTACTAAATTTATTACCGGGAAATATCCGGATAGCCATAGAAGAAGAAAATAGACTGGATAGCCTTATTGAAGTTGTTATGGACCTTGGCCGCAGACCGGCCGCGCGGTATCCAGATGGTGAGCACATTCTTGGAGAAGATGAGGTTACCCAAGCGCAAATTGATCACGTTGTAGACAGCATCGCCCGTTTCGATGATGATAATCGCGCTGGTATCGCCCGTACGCTTCACCGCATTTCTGCTTTGCGCAACCGGCAAGGGAAAGTCGTGGGCTTGACCTGCCGCGTAGGCAAGGTGGTTCACGGCACCAGCGACATCATCAGCGACATTATTGAAGAAGGACAGAGCTTGCTCCTTTTGGGTCGGCCGGGCGTTGGTAAAACCACAATGCTGCGTGAAGTGGCCCGCATCTTGGCGGAACGAAAACGCGTTGTCATTGTTGACACGTCTAACGAAATTGGCGGTGATGGTGAC
>JBCCSO010000476.1:0-4374 GCA_039199965.1 Chloroflexota bacterium
CTCATTTGTGACGTAGTCATAGACCAAATCGAAAAAATCATCAACGTCTTCGTTCGCTTCAAGCTCTCGACCGCTGACATAGATGCTGTAATAGTCGTCTGTAGCATCGGCCGTAAATTCACCCTCGCTCTCATAGTTTTCAAAGCCGCTGCTCGGGGGCTGGACTGAAATGCCCGCCAGTGGAATCGTCACCCGGTCTCCCAGCGTGGTTGAGAATGTGGGAGCCGCTTGTGAACCACTGCCCAGACGGTTTACTCGAACCCCGTTGCTTGGTCCGGCTGGTGCCAGCATCTGATCCATGGTGGGGATGAGGGTTGCCAAGCCAGACTGAACAGACTCTGCCGCCTGATTCATACTCAAACTTAATCCTTCACTTCCGGCCGCAAACGGGTCTTCAGCGCGCGGTTTGAGCAGTCTAGCGCTCATCGCTTTGATTTCACCCATTTCGGTAACCCCTTCAGCGTCTGCGGCCGGTTCGTCAGCCACTTCTTCCAAAATACCGTCTTCTGGAGCATTGGTCTGGCTAACCGCCTCTTCAACTTCTTCAACAACAACAGGTTCGGCCGTATTGCAAGCCGCTAAGATCATAACGCACAGGCACGCCGCTAAAATCACACGAATTTTTTTCATTTTTGCCTCTCTCATTTTGTAAACAGGTTGAACGGCACAAACGGCCGTTCAAGATACGTTTCAATTTGATAGAGGTTATTGTTGCAAACGGGAGCTGTAGGCGTGCCTCATAAAACTCGGCGATTGCATCATTTAGTGATTGTCGTGCGCTTTGTATGACTTAGATAAGCAGTGCAGAGACGAATAGCCCAACAGTAAATGATCATGTTGCGTAAGCCATTCTGGATATGGCTTAGTATGAGCAGGCGTTTGAATTGAAAAGGTTTATGTGCATAATATTGCTATGAGCATCCAAGAATTAGAAGCACATATTTTAGAACTCAACTTAAAAGATAGAGCTGCATTGTTAGAGAAAATCCTACTGAGCTTTGATGAGCTAAATGAAGCCGAGAACTTTGAGATTTGGGCCAAAGAAGCCGAGAAAAGAGCTCAGCAGATCAAAGATGGGAAAGCTGAGACACTCTCAATTGATGAAGTTTACTCTAAGGTACGGTCTGCACTGAAAAAATGAAAATAGAGTTTCACGTCTTAGCCAGCGATGAAATCGTTGAGGCAGCCTACTGGTACGAAACGCAGTTAGAAGGTCTCAGCGACACTTTTTTAGGGGAGATGCAAAATGCAGTTGACACTATTGCACAGAATCCAGAAGCGTGGGGCAAAGTGAAAGGCAACATTCGACGCAAAGCTTTCCACAAATTTCCTTATGAGATAATTTATGAAGTCTACGGTGAGAAGATTCTTATCCTAGCTGTCGCCCATCAGAAAATGCGGCCGAGTTATTGGGCTGATAGACTCTGATTTTTCTGCCACGCTTGGGCTTCAATGTACTCTAGACTCTGATGGCGGAAATAGGTGTCATACAGCTCCGCGTAATGACCGCCCTGCTCCACCAGTTCATCATGAGAACCCTGCTCAATAATTTCACCCTGAGACAGCACCACAATGCGATCCACGTTCCGAATGGTTGACAGGCGATGGGCAATGACAATGGCCGTCGTGTCTTGGATAATCAGATCAAGGGCCTCTTGAATTTGGGATTCCGTAAATGGGTCAATGCTGGCAGTTGCTTCATCCAAGATAAAAATTTCCGGCTTAGCAATCAGCACGCGCATGAGTGCCACCATCTGCCGCTGCCCCATCGATAGCTGGCTACCACGCTCACCAACAGGGGAATGAATGCCTTCAGGCAGTGTTTCAAGCCATTCGCCCTCACCCACTTGCTGCGCCATTTCGATAATCTGCTCGTCAGTCGCCGCTGGGGTTGAGTAGCGGATATTGTCAGCCACTGTTCCATCAAACAAGAACGGAACCTGCGACACAATGCCCAACTGACGCCGATAGGCTTCTAGATCAAGGTCACGAATGTCTGTCCCGTCAATCGTAATCCGGCCGCTTTGAAACTCATAGAAGCGGGAAACCAGTTTAATGATCGAAGATTTACCCGCGCCCGTATGCCCCACCAGTGCGATACTCTCGCCCGGCTGAATGGTCATGTTGAACTTCGGCAGGATCGTTTCCTGCTCCGTGTACCCAAACCGGACATCTTCAAATTGAATTTCTCCCTTCAAATGATCAAGCTTCTCGGCTGAGTTTTGGGCGACGGCGTGTTCACTATCAATCAGAGCAAATACCCGCTCACAGGCGGAAAGCCCCTGCTGGAACTGGCTCCAAAACGCGGCGCCGTTCATCATCGGGAACCAGAAGCGGTCTACAGTTGCCACAAACAGAGACCATGCTCCTACAGTAATGACCGGCAGCAGGATGGCTACTTCAAGTACGGCCCGGCCGCCGAAGAAAACCAACCCGGCCGTAGCCAACCCCGCCAGCGTATTCAGCGTCGGGAATATCGAAGCGATTACCTTGGCTCGATTGATGTTGAGCACGTAAGACTGCGCGTTTACCTGACTAAATTCGTTGTAGATGAACCCTTCTTGGCGGAAGTTCTTGGCCACACTAATTCCGGTCACCGCCTCTTGAATTGAGCGATTTACCTCACCCATTACCCGAGCTGATTGGCGCGTCACGCGGCGGGCGGCCCGGCGGAAACCAAGGGCTGAAACAACCACGAGCGGGGCCATCACCAAAACCAGCAGAGTCAGCGGTATGTTGATGGTCAGGAGCACGATAATCAAAATAATTGCAACAGCTAGCTGATTGATAACATCAAGGGCCAGCAGCACGATTTGGCTAAATTCTTCAGTATCGTTGGTGATGCGGGACAAAATCCGGCTAGATGAAAACTCGTCAAAAAACGACATATCCTGCTGGGCAGCGGCCGAAAAGGCATCACGCCGCATGTCGAGAACCACATCAGCAATAATTTCGGCCGATTTCAAGCGGCGAAACCAGTTGACGCCATAGTTCAGCAGCCCAGAGGCAAAAACGGCCGCAATCAGCCACGTCATCGTATTGGGGTCAAGGCCACCGGGGCCAGATACTGCGGCCGACTCGATAGCCCCGTAAATGATGAGCGGGAGCGCAGTCCCCATCGCGGCCATAATAACAGTAGCCACGACAATACTGTTGAACTTTGTTTGATATTTTTTGAAGTAAGACCAAATTCGCCTAACGAGTTCGTTGTCGTCATACGATCGGTCATAGTCTTCTGCGTCTAAACCTTGAAATATTCCAGCCATAGATACAAGTGTAGCCTCTTTGCAGACCGAGTTAAATTAGAAGGCCAATAGTTAATCATTGCCCATTGCCTGTTGATTATTGCCCATTATCGCTGCGCTTGTGTGTAGGGTGTTTAAGGTGAAAACTGATGATCGCAACAAGGCTCAAAGTAACGGGCAATAAATAATACACAGTGGGCAACGGTTAAAGGTTAGCGCTGTGCGTCTGATTGAGGCAGCCACTCAACGGCCGAGAGAAATTGACTAAACTGATACAAATTGCCATCGGCCGCGGCCAAATAACTTTGATCTTCCAAAGAAAATAGAGCTGAGCCCTCATTGGGTGTCCAAAACACTGTAGTTGGAGTCTTATCAGAAACAGGCATCCCACTGATCCTTTCTGGAGATTCAGAAAATGAAGTCAAAAGGTATAAGCCAGCTAAATTGGGGTCAGTCGGGTGCATCTGGGCAAACGCAAAACGGCCGTCTGCGAGCTGTCTGAATCCAGTCAGCCCATTTTCAGCTACTAAGTCGTAGGTCTCATCTATCTCAATCGATTGAGCATCGTAGTCAATTCTGTAAACGACCGGCTGATTAATGGCAACCATCAATCGAGAATCCTGAAGCCACGACACTTTCTTTTGACTATTCCCAGAAAAACTATCAGGCACATCAATAAATGCTCCAGTGGGGAAATCATAAACCATGTACCGTACACCGTCCCCCTGCAAAGTTTCAAGAAGGATCGTCCTAGCGTTGGTCGCCCAAGTTATCTCCCGAAACGTAAATCTCATCGACTTGATTGGCAGATCAAAAATCGTTTCTGCAGAAATGCTTGCACTGTTAGACAGATATCCGCGCTGGTGATCCACAAAAACGATCAGCTCACTATCCTGACGCCAAGCTAACCCTGTACATCTGACTTCACAATCGCCAACTTTAATTACTTCACCCAATGTCCCTGAAGGTGTTTCAATTTTGAAAAGCTGTGCTACATGCTCAACCTTATCGGGTGTGTCTCCATCAACCGCCCTGTAGGTTGTGAAAGCAATCTGCTTTTGGTCTGGGGAAATCGCTACCTTATCGATTTCATCTTTAACCCCCTTAACCAACAGCCAAGATTCTTTGC
>JBCCSO010000477.1:0-4370 GCA_039199965.1 Chloroflexota bacterium
GGTCAACATTCTTTGTGGGGCTAGCGATTATGGGGCTCCTGATTGCGCTGGGTAGCAACGGCTTTCTGTACCGCGTTCTCTACACTGTTTTTCCCCCTTTTAGGGTAATGCGTGCTCCGGGAAGAGCCCTATTTTTTGTCTCATTTGCTTCGCCGGTCTTGTTTGGTTTACTGCTTAATCGGCTGCAAAATCAGCCGCGTTGGAGCGAACGGGTGTTACGCGGCATACTCATATTTAGTGGGATGGCTTGGTTCGCGCTTTTGGTTGGACTGGGCGCAAGCTGGTCGTTTACACAAGATGTGGATCTGATCGGCCGACGCTGGCATCAACTCACCAATGTTGCCATCGTTGGTGCAGCACTTCTAGTGGGAGTCTATCTACTGCGTTGGATGATACAAAGCAGCGTCACTCTGGAGAAAAGTAAGAAGGCGGCCGCTTTTTCAGTGCTGCTCCTGCTGCTTATTTTTGATCTGGGCTGGTTCGGCCGCAAACTGATCTCACCCCAACCAATGACGCCAAACGCGCTCTGGTTTGAGGCAGCACAAATTTTGGAAAATGATGGTTCACTGGACGGCCGAATTTTGCCATGGGGGGTCAATATCTTTGCACAAAATGGAGCGGGGCAAGTAGGGTTGACTTCGATCTTTGGTTACAACACCTTGGAAAATGGAGCGGTGACCGGTTTAGCAGCATCTGTGCCAGATCCGCGCAGCAAAGCGTATGATGTGCTAGGTGTGACTCATGTCGTGTCAGAATCAGGACTTGAGCAATTCACGTCAGGCAAACGGGGGTTGAATCTAGTTGATCAAATTAACATAACGCGCGTGTACGTTCGCCCCACTAGGCTGCCTTATGCTCGTTTAGTGGGTCACGCTGAAGCAGTTGATTCAACGGAAACCCTCTACCTGCGCCTCCATGATTCAGGCTTTGATCCGGCCGAAACGTTACTCGTGCTGAACGATCCCGCCTGTCAGCTCTCAGGCAGCGCGACTGAGGGACGTATCAACATCGTTAAAAGAGAAGCTAGGCTGCTGCGTCTCGCAGTTGAGGTTGATCAGCCTGCCTATCTGGTCATAGCAGAAACAAATTTTCCGGGATGGTACGCGACGGTTGATGGCTCCCCAGTTCAGATCGAACAGGCATATGGAGCAATACAAGCTATTTGTGTTCCGGCCGGTCAGTCTAAGATTGAGCTGGCTTTTCGGCCGATGATTTTTGCTTGGGGTGGGGCACTTTCTGCGTTAGGGCTTATTGTTGTTTGGTTTACTTGGTACAGGCGTCGGACATAAAAAAAGCGGCTGGCAAATCGAATGCCAACCGCTTGAATAAGTAATTGAAACTACCGCTTACTCAGACATCGGTTCAATTGGTTCTACCGTCAGATAATTCCACAGCGGGTCTGCACCGGGATATTCGTTGGATGAGGCGTAAAAGCCAAAGTACGGCCTATTAATGTAGTCTGTATCTATCTTTACAGTATTTATTCGCTCATCACCGCTAAAGGTCAGAATGGTTCCATCTGGGTAGACCTCAATCGACCATTCGTTCCACTCGTTGGCACTGCCTGATGACACAGTGAATTGAGTGCCATCGATGTAAGTTGTTTGTCCACGCCCCTCGTTATTATCATCATGGAAATCAATCTTTTTGTACTGGGCCAACATTCTTGGTCCACCGTCTTTCCAAAGCAATTGCAAACGGTAGTAGTTATTCAGACAGTTGTCGAAAACGCTTGGCGCATCTGGCGCACGAACACCAATCGGTGGTAGAACATCGTATTCGACACCATCAGCCAAACCAGAACGAGTTGGTGGGAAGACTGAAGGACACTGACCACCATTCCAGTCACCACCAAAGATGATACCGTAAGCGTTTAGGTTTCCTGCCCCCTCAAATTTAACCAAGGTTGAAATACGGTAGGGTGGTGGTGGCGCCTCAGCCAGCGGAGATGCGATGAAATAATCCCAGCGTCCTCTGACGTGCATCTTAAGGTTGTCAAACTGATAACTGAGAACATTTTCTGTGTCATCAAAATCTTGCCGACGAATTTCCCATCCCGAAGGGGTTAGGAAGTTGTCGTGGTATGCGCCAACAACTTTGATCGGTGCTGACTCTACCGATTGTGAATCCGTTAACTTGACCGTGTAGTAAAAGATATTGGATGTACTAGCCGGTTGATTCACAATCAAACTGTTGGTTGATGAGGTGTATGTATTCAGAATCGGGTCCATATCTGGACTGTTGGACTCAAAGATGGTGTAACTAGCACCAGCCGGAGTTGTAGCAGCATCCCAGTTGAGTGTCCAAGTATACATGTCTGAGCCCGCAGGCATTGCAGTGGAGGACGCAAGTGATGTAGGGGCTGGATATAGTGAGCCATACATCACCGGTAAGAACAAGGTTGTAGGCATCTGTGACGCACCTGTTTCGTCGTTTGCCTCAGATACAACTGCCTGTGCTGGAGTGCCTCTAAAGCTCAGAACGGTTAAAGCAACCAACACGAAAGCAGTCAAAAGTAAACCCAAAAAGTATCGGTTGGAATTCCTTCGAGTTTGAAGATTCATAGTTATTTACCTGTAATCAAAAAATTATTTGACGCAGCGGTTCTTAATTTGAGCGACTCAATTAAAGTATTTGTTATCATGTTTTCAACTGTGAAACTGAGGGAAAAAGCTCAACCCGCTAAACCATTTTCTGGTGAACGTGTTTAATTCAGCCGATGAATTTTATCAAAACCCTTCCTTGTGGCTAGGCTTTGTAATTTTTTAATGCGGATCAATTATATTCACTACTGACTTTCTCTAGACAGGCTATCGCATCTGTTCAGATAAGTGCTGCCAACTTGCCCCCCTTGGTTTTTGCTGGATCGGTGCATTGAGGCTGCTTAAGATATCGTCAACGTATTTGTCTTGACGCATTCCCACAAGCACAGATGTGATGCCTTCGGTTGAAGCAAGGGCTCTAACGGCCGATTGACTCAGCGTTTTGCATCCGCGCCAGTCGCTGTCGGCCGTCTCAACATTTTCTTTGATGGTCATTAACATTCTGGCCTCTTGTGCGCGATAAACGGCCGCAATCGTATCAAGGGTGTTGTGCAAGACCTCTTTGTAGCTGGCTACCCAATCAGCTGCTTCCTCAGGAAGCTCTGCCCGATTATTCAAGAATTGCTCGGCAAATCTGGATCGGGGCTCTAAGTATCCTTGTCGAACGTCCCGCCAGTTACTATAAGTGCCAAACCCTTCCCAACGCTGCTGGAGCAAGCGACCAGCCCCGGTTGTGGCAGCAAACTCTTGTTTGGTTCTAAACGGAATATCGATGGAAAAGACCGCGCGCTGCAGCCTTGCTTCCTCGATAATAAGTTTGTCGATCCAAGCCTCGGCTTCGTCTTTATCTGCACTGCCCGCAACTTCAGGTAATTTGGCCAGTCGTATTAAATTGTTCCCAACTACAGCGTTTAACGGCCGGTTTACCAGAGTGATCAGTTGATTTTCATGTGCAAGATCGAGCAGTGTTTGCATATGGTTCTGATTAATTTGAGTGGCGGCTTCGGTTTCTAGTAGATTCATGGGAAATTGGATTCCGTTGAAATGATTCTTAGCCCCGATGCCCCTAGCGATCTCCAGAACAGTTTCCAGTGAAGTGAAGCCAAAGTCATCTGGGTGATTGGGGAAACTATTTGAGCTAATGCCATACCGCTGAATCCGACCGCGTTCCACCTCAGACTCTAAATATTCGAAGGCTAGTCGAATTCTCCTATAGTATTCTTTTCTAGCATCGTGTAGGTCATAGTCAGCTTTCTTAGCCCATCCCAAGAAATATTCGGGATTGTGGAGCAAGTATAGATCGACTGTTTCCATTTCCAAGCGTGCTAGGCTCCGATCGATTTGATCTTCCAAAAATTCTGGGTGGATACAATGTTCTAGCTGCTGACCGTATTCAACCAAGTCTGGAAACGGCCGCCCCTCGGCCTTTCGGGTTTGACTGACTGCAAAATTTTGCCCCTGTAAATACCCTCCTTTGGTCACCACAATGATTTGATCACGAGTTAAGTTTCCCTGAGTGATTAACTCATCAATGACAGCTCCAACCATCTCTTCAGAAGCTCCACCGCCATAATTAGAACTGGTGTCAATTACATTAACACCCTGCAAAATGGCTTTTTTTAGTGAATGACGATGAACAATGTTACTAATTATCGTCCGATAGGTGCCAAATCCAACGGGAGAAAAGGACAGCCCGCTTGCATGGTGAGCGATGAAGCCTGATTGAGGATGCTTGTTAGTAAATGCGCTAGTACCTGAGGGAGTTGCAAAGCCTGAAATCATGAAATTAACCTTTGTGACGATGAGTAGAAACTTATTGCTTCCAAA
>JBCCSO010000478.1:0-4359 GCA_039199965.1 Chloroflexota bacterium
GCTCTTTTTATCATTTTTATACCAGTGCTGCTCGTACAGCGAGGACGCTGACAACAGAAAATGGAAGACTTTGCCTAGCTAGGGGCTCGAAATCGTTTTATCAAAAGGGGTCTTTCCAATTCTTCAAAACTGATTTGTCTTGAGCGTACAAAATAACTCTAAACGATATATTTCTTCGAGCTCCATAATTTTCTTTTAATCCATTTAACGTATCAAGAAGAAACCCTGCGCCATAGATTAATACAGAGCGTGAATTTGATTCAATTAGGTCTCGTGTATCCCAAATTATATCAACGTGCTCTATGCTTAAATTGTCAAATCCCTGCCATAACACATCTGATAGCGCATCCCAATTTTGAGTGACTTTGTGAGCAATTGGCAAAGAGTACTGCGCTGCATCAAAAAATCTCTTCTTGGAATTAATTGGGCCACCATCTGAGTGAACCAGTTTGAAACAGATATACTTGTCAAAATTATATTTGCTCCTTTGATTGGATAATAATTTCTGAAGTTGCTCTTTATCGACTAAGGCAACTTTATCATAATCATTCATGTAATTCTCAATGGGTATTAACGATATCCAAAAAAGTAAAATGGGTTTTTGCTTTTGCTTTCGCCATAGTGTGTATTTGTATAATATATCGAGCCGTCACTTCCTAAAACGACACGACGAGCCCCTGCAGGTCTTTCAGGATCAAATACAGATTCTGTAGGATTAGTGGGAACATAAAATTCTTTATAATCAACATCCATAGGTAAGTTTCCTTCTCGATTGCTATGTGTTGCACCCCATTTACCTACATGACCAGCGGGGCGTGGTGCATTTGGTTGTCGAATATGATTAACTACGTTGTAAAGTTCATCGGCCTCAGTCCCAGTTAGTGAGCTATGATGCAATCTTGGAATTGGGCAATTACTTGCATTGTGAACTAGCCACTCATCTACACCAACGAAGTAAGTATGAGCTTTTCCAACTGTGAAATTGTACATCCATCGAGGATTTATAACGGTTACAACATTTTCAACCTCACCTACAGTCCAATCAATCGACCTAACTTCATCCCCTACACTTAAACTGCCTGCATTTACCCATTCATCGTCGATTGTGTAGAATGGATGCTCGGGAGTTGTTGAGATGATTATGCTATCAATCGTGAGATAGACTATCTCGGTGTCATGATGCTTAAAAGTGTCTGTGACTGGAAAAAGATCAATTTTTTCGGCTGCTTCATCAAATGCCCACACCCAATCTCCAATTTCAATTTCACCAATTGGAACAAAACCATCTTCGGTTGAAATAAGTGTGTCATAACTAAAGCTACACCCGCCTCCACCAAAGATGTCTTGGATTTTTCGCATTCCGGTTTGGACTGCGTCTGATCCATACTTTTTCATCAAATCGCCAGCTGCATCGCCCAAGAATCCACTAATTGCTCCCATTGCAAAGTCTTGTAGTGCCTGCTGGGCTGAATATTCTGTGCCGTTCCACCAAGCTGTGGCGCCATTAATTGCCACATCACTAGCTCCGCTAGCAATGGCTTCACCCAACGGGCCACCCGGAATAAAGAAGCCCTCTAACCCTGACCATACAACTTGAGCCCAGTTGATTGAATTCCACGCATCTTCAAAGTTTTCAACGCTGTTATCAAACAGGTAATTCATAATCATCTGCCCGACCATATCTGTGGCTGCGCTGGCAGCGGCACTAATACAATTTGGACAGTGACCTGACGGGTCATTTAAATTGGTTGGGTTGTTGTAGACATATGCATACCTGTTGAGCGTCTGAGGGTTGGCAGGGTCAGGCACAATTGTGTCTGCGCTGGCAAACTTGCCTACGCTCGGTACATAAAAGCGGGCATTCATGTACGTTAACCCAATGTCCCGGTTTTCACGGTGGCCGGTAAAGCCACGGTCGGTAATTTCACCTAGCTCTTCCTCACCAGTCCACAGCTCACCAAACGGATAGAATCGAACGGACTGATCAACCTCTTGAGTTGCGGCATTTACCAGAGTGCTGGCACTGCCCAAATGGTCTGTGTAAATAAAATGTAAGCTGTCCTCTGTAACGGTTGTTTCAATTTTCTCGACCGTGCGCTGTGCAATGGGGGTTCCACCCGCAAGGTAGTTCTTGCGGATGGTAACTTGTACTTGTTCAGTTTGCTGGGTCTGGAATCCTTCAGGTGCCAGCTGGGGGCCAAACTCAATGGGGTCAGTGGCAAGGCTGATCTCGCCACCTGATTTGCTATAACCAACCTGAGTAGATTGCGCATCAACCTCAACCATATCTAAATCGAGACTTGCGGCCGAATGGTCAAGGGTTCCCTTTGTGAATGCCTCTAGAACTTTGTTCTGATAGATTGCAAAGTAATCCATTGTTTCGTCATGAATGTGTTCATGATTAGGATCTGGGTTTTCCTTTTCTGCGATTCCATCTCCGTTACAGTCATACCGATCAGGAACCGTTGTGTCTTCCTCCATTTTTATTAGAAGACTATCTCCATAGGTTGAATGATTTTTGTAACGTAGATGAACGTGGTTTTTGCCATTCCAAGTTGAAAGAGAGCCGATGAAACGCATGGCACTGGCGCTTGAACCGTAGTAATTGTTAAATTCAACAACTTGCCACCAAGGTGCACCCCAACCGCTTACAGCAACTTGCTTTCTCATATTTAAACGGCCGACTTCAAAGTTAGTGCCGTCCCATTTCTGGCCCGCTCCGCCTTGAGTTGTCGTCATGGCTACGTAACCGATCGTTTCAGAATTGTGGCTTGGATTATTTGCGTAGTCAGCTTCTTGCATTGCCACATCAAATCCGCTTGTGCTTGATGCACGTTGCCTTGTAGTTACAAACCCAGCTACGTTATTGGTTTGGATTTGGGTGAAAATCGCTGGGGTTGACTTAAATGTATTTCCAAAACCAAAGCTTACCGATTTGAAATTTCCTAGGTTAGTATCAGACTCATCGCATCTATTGGGTGTCCACACAGTGTGATTACCATTTTGGGTTGTTGTCAGCCCTGCTTTGATTTCGATGATTTGCCGGTTGTTGGTTCTAAATTCCCAGTTGCCCTCCTTCACAACCATGTAAGTGAATTTCACAGCAGAATTTGGAAAATCTTCTTTGAGTGCACCTGGCTGTAAATGAACGTTATACTCAAAGCTATTTGAGGTGACATTACGCAATCTAATTAATGCAACTGCGCTATTGTCATCAGGCTTTGTAATTGGCTGAGCGATCACAATTGGCCGCTGTCCAACCTCATCTGAACCTATATTTTGGTTATGTGTTACCTTAATCCAACCATTTTTTGTAATATCATTTCTTGCCTCAAGATAGGCTGATTTTGACAGGCTAACTTGACCAACGTACCCTACTTTTTGAGGGCTAGTCACTGTCCAAAAGATTGTCTTTTCAACCTTGCCTTGGTTTCCATCAACGGCTTCAAGAGTCACCGTTCTATTTCCGGAGCTCAGGACACGGCCACGAATCTGACCGGTATTTGGATCTAGGTTTAGGCCCTGTGGTAGGTTCGTTGCCTTGTATGTAATTGTGTCACCATTGGCATCTGTGGCTTTTATGGTCAGGTTTACATCTTCACCCTCGGCCGTTGATTGATTAACTGGTACCGGGTTCCAAACTGGATTGGTATTCACTACTTGCCATGTGAATGTTTGGGTAGATGCCCCACCACAGTTATCTGTGGCGCTGATCGTTACCGTATAGTTTTGCTGCGCGGCCGATTTAGACACAGTCCCAGAGATCTTCCGCGTTGACGGGTTGTAAGTCAGCCCTTGCGGCAGACCGGTCACCGTCACGGTTACGGGGTCGCCGTTGGCGTCTGAAACAGAGAGCTGCAGGTTGGCTGCTTGATTGCGGGCCGTTGCTTGCGTGGCTGGTTTTGTGATGGATGGCTTGGTGTTCGCAATCGTTGTCCAACTAAACGAGGTGCTATCTATGCCGCCTCTTCCATCGCTGACGGATACAGATACAGTCTTATTCTGTGCCGTAGTTGGTTTGCCAGTAATGAGCCCGCTGCCATTGATGCTCAGGCCTGAGGGTAATTCAGGAGCTGAATACGAAAGGCCGTTGCCGTCTGGATCACTAGCACTGATCTGCAAACTAACTGACTGGCTGGTACAGACGCGGCTGGTTTGATTCCCTGGGTTGTTAACGGTTGGCTTCCGGTTGACAATCCAACTGAAGGTTTCTGAATCTGAACCACCTCGGCCGTCGTTAACAGTAACTCTGACACTGTACTGACCACCACCGTTTACCCGCCCAGAAATCACACCGCTGTCTTGGTCTATGTCAAGCCCGCTTGGCAGCCCGGTTGCTGACCAAGTTAGGCTGTCTCC
>JBCCSO010000479.1:0-4354 GCA_039199965.1 Chloroflexota bacterium
GGACAATTTCTCCGGCCAATCCGACAACCTCCAGCTCAGTTACCATATTGTCTAACGAACTGCTCCAAAACGGCGATTCAGCCAATGGGGGAAACTTATTTTTGAATGGCGCAGACGGGGCTGCTCCTTGTTCTGCGTGCCACACAATTTCAGAAGAGAGGTTAGTTGGTCCCGGATTGGGCGATGTGTATGGGCGAGCCCCGCAGGCTGATGGGTATCAATCTGCAGAAGAATATTTGTATGAAAGTATTGTGAGTCCCTCAGCAGTGCTCGTGGATGGTTACACTGACGTTATGCCTCAAAACTATGGGGTTGATCTGACAGATGATGAGATTGCGGATTTGAACGCTTATTTGAGGTCGTTAGATTAGACAAGCTTAAACGATGGCGGTAAGTGCAGCCACTGCTAATTCGCCAAGATCAATGACGGGCATGTGAAGTTTTGCCTGAATTTCTTGACTGACTTCGGTCGGGTGGCCCACGTAGTCCAAAACCAATGCTTGAAAACCGTTTTCTTGATGCATTTGTTTGACGTGGGCGATAAACGCATCGTCCGGCTCGGTTGCATTGGCCGTCCAGACTTCGGCTGTAAAACCCGCAGCTGTCCATCGCTCGCGTATCGGCCGCTCTTGCGCAGGAATGGGGGCAATGATCCCTAAATTACGCAGCCCCATCGTGCAGAGTAATTCATGTGCCAAATCAAACGGTTTGATTAGTGGCAAAGAGCTCTGCAGCTCAGCAAAGGTGCCTGCACACATCAGATAAATCGCTTTGACGCATTCAGCCTCCAAACGCCTGATTCCGCTAGCCATAAATGGCATCAGAAATGATTCTGGTATGCTGACAAGGCTCCCGTCCCGCATGCGTGTGGTTAGCATGTAGTTTGTCTTTTGAGCACACGCTTCGGCCGGAAGATCACTATAGTCAAGCGGATCAAGCGCCCCAACTTCAACGATATCTGCGTTTGGAATCCGCTGTTGCAGCGAAGCTACCAAGTCTGGCCTAGGGGTTTGACCAATGGTGAGGGTGCCGATCCGCATGTTTTTCATTTGTTCCTCTCAGGACTATCGAACAGTTAGGGGGAGATACACAAAGTTTGATGGTGCTTCTGCGTCACCGTACGTGATGTTCACAAGCGGCCGGTGGTCCACATCATTGGCATCTGACGAGTAAAAATATTTGCCGCTGTGTAGCGCCCAATCAGCCGAATAGATAACCAGATTCATCCGTTCACCGTCTGCGATGGCTTGTTTGACGGCCGATTTAACATCCCATGTGACAGGGATGGGGGGATTCGCAAAATTATTTGCGTTGTTGATCGGGTCTACCCAGACTTCATCAATGTGCTCTACAACGCTTGGGGAGTTTATCCAATTGACCGTGGCTTCATCAAAACCGCTGTCTACAGTCATAATCTGCAAATTGCTGCCAACGGCCGGATCAAACGCGCCGCCGCCTGCGTTGCCAAATTGGAACATCGTTAGCTCTGCTGAAATAATTTCTTTGAAAGCCGGGATACTGCTAACGGGGACAGAGATCAAGATCTTTGAGAAGCAGGGCCAGTCTTCCGTATTCATTTGATTTTGCACATTGATCTGAGCGTCACCGTTGAAATTATGGGTAGCCCAACCGTTGAAAAAGTCAGGATCGTAATCAATGCCGCAGTTGGTTCCACCACCAACTTGGGCATCGATAATGTCTACTCCGTTCACACCGTGACGTAAGCTGATTGAACCGGTTTGGGTGGCAAAGGGGCTATCATCGGCCGTTCGGCCGAAGCGCAGCTCACCCCAGCTGGCGGTGTCTGTAACGGCTGCAGTCGGGGGCCATATTTGAGAATTAACCACATTACCGGCCGCATCATCACGATCATGCCCCACAATCGCAATCTCCCAAACATCACCTGTTTCAGGCGTTGGCATGCCTATCTCGCTAAACGGGATGTTGAAGCGCGTGTACCAACCACGGTCTTGATCACGCGGATCTGTTGATTCGTTGTTGAGGGATTCACCATACCACACAAGGTTTGGGAAATCGTTGGTTGGTCCTGTAAAAGAGATTGAATCGTCACGAACAAAGCCCGAACCAGAATCTCTGTAGGCGATACGGTAATCTAACTGGTCTTTAGCATTAAACAACTGACTCTTAAATAGAAAGGTTTGAGAACTGCCTTTAGGTTTTAGGTAGATGCTAACCGTATCGTATTGATCGAAGCGAGATTCGACGGCCGCTTCATCGAAGAACAGCTCTCTATCGAAAACGCTGGCAAAAAACTGCAGCTCGTTTGTGTTGTAGGCTACTCGAATGTCAATGTGATTTTGTGTTGCATCTAGCTCACCAAACCAGAAAACAGAAGAGAGTGTTTGTGAGATGCGATCATTGTCGACAAAGTTTGCGTTGACCCCTAACTTACCCGACGCAGCTTTTGCATCTTGCTTAATTTGGAAGGCTTGCCCAGTTCCTAAATTAACTAAACCAACCAGTAAAAAAGTGCAGATCCCAAATAGCTTTAAAACATTGATTCGCTTGTGTGTCATGATTGAAAAAGGTTCTATGTGATGCAACCAACAGAATAGGTCCGTTGTATTTGTTGTGTTTGATTGAAGTGATGGCCTGATACTGCTTCCCGGTCACATTGTGAATTGAAAAATGAAAAAAAACGGATTCAAATAATCACAAAATGTGTAAGGCGGTTTACACATCTAAATTACCTAAATGAAGACACCGCGTGGGAAGCCTGACCCTTTTAGGCCTTCTAGGATAACAATACTAATTTAAACCATGTTTTAACAAGATTGTGAAAAAAATACGATATGCTGAATGTAACACTAAGAAGTCGTTAAATTTGGCAGATGTGAGTTTATAAGCCAACAGAAATTCTGAGTCACAGTCAGAGCGCCTCAGTCAAGAGAACAGAGAAAGGAACTATGAAGGGAACAAAAGATATTTTTGAGATGTCTATTTTGGCATTAAGCATGCTGTTTTTGAGTTTTACTGTCGTAGGGTGTCAGCAGCCAGAAGAAATCGATTTGAGCCAGATCAGCGCTACACAACCACCCACTCGAACCCCAGTTCCTACCGCTACCGCTATTACACCTATCCCAACCTTTACAGAATCACGCGGCGATACAAGTAGCAAATTGGAAGTCACCAACGGAGATACAAGTCTGTTGATTGGCCAATTGAACAGAATTTATGAGCGGATAACGGGTGAAGAATTTGACTTAAATTCTGAAATCATGACCCAAATAGACGGAAAGGTCCAAATTGCTATCCAGAAAATCAATGACATTACGATTGCAGGCGGCGCACCGGAGGAAGCTGAAGAAGTTTATGAAGACCTGATTGCAGAGTTGAACGAGATTGGTCAGATCGAGACGGTAGAAGTGACTTTAGAAGACTTCTCAAGCGCCGGGCGCTCTATGACTTCTCCTGAGACCAAAGCACTGGCTGATGCCCTTGAAGAAGGAGAGCCGATCTCGATTGCGGCCGAACTTGATAATTTGGCCGGTTCTATTGGTGCGCTTTCTGCTGAAGAAGTGGGTGCAGTTGCAGCAGATTTCCAAAATGCAGCCGCAGAGCTTGCAGATTCTACAGAGAATATTAGTAGCTTGGTGGGTGACGGGGCTGCCACTGTTAGTGCAGATATTGCGACTGCACTTAATCAGGCTGCTGATGCCCTTGTGCAGGATGATTCCACCAGCGTGCTAGAGAGACTGGCTGAGGCCAAAGCGATTGTTGACGCTATTGCAGATAACGTTGAGCTATCGAATTTAATTTCAATTACTGTTGATGAAATTGAGCGGGAAACCCAAGCCTTGCGCAATTTGAAAAGCTTACTGGGGCAGGGTGAAAATGTTCGTATTAGTCCGGTTGAAATTAAGATGCTCGAAACATCAGTAGAACTCACTACATCGGCCGAAATTCTGCCGCCGTTGCAGAACGACGTGGCCGCAGAAAACATCTGTATTTTGGGAGAAGACAAAACGATCTACTGCATGAATGATAATCAAGAGTGGGAAGTGCCCGCTGTTTTGACCCAATTTTCCGGCCGAACACACGCGGCCGCTAACTGCAACGGTCAGCTTTTGATTGGAACCGACAAGGAGTTAGCGATGTTGGATCAAGGACAGCTCTTGGTGTTTGCGGCCGAAGGATACTTGTTTAAGCCGCCCAGCAAGCTAGCCTGTGACTCAGCCGGGCAGATTTGGGCACTACCGGCCGATGCGCTGGCCGATAACCCTTGGGTGTATGATGGGACAGCTTGGACCATGCACAACACCATCCTACAAAACCAGATGGGGGTTTATGGGTACGACGATGAGTGGGGAACCAAATTCGAGGTAAACGAAAA
>JBCCSO010000480.1:0-4353 GCA_039199965.1 Chloroflexota bacterium
CACTTTACCTAGCGGTGGGTATGCTAATGAGACGATCATCGCCAACACGCTGGACCCTGCGCCGTTTTTGGGTATTGTGGAGGGGGATGATGGCATCCTCCGATGCGCATCTAACTAATAGGACGGAAGTTGATGAAATGAGAGTTGATGAAGCAAAAATCATCTTATCAACCCTCGACTTTCATCTCAAAAATCATCAAAGAGTAATTAATTATGGATTTAGGTATAGCTGGGAAAAAAGCGATTGTGTGTGCATCATCGCAGGGGCTGGGATACGCGTGTGCCAAGGCGTTGGCTCAAGAAGGTGTGCTCGTGACGCTCAACGGCCGGACTGAAGAGAAGCTGGCGAAGGCGGCCGCCGCGCTGAGCAAAGAGGTAGGCATTGAGGTGCGCCATCAGGTGGGAGATATTGCCACAGAAGACGGCCGGGCTGCGCTGATTTCTGCCTGTCCAGACGCTGACATTTTGATTAATAACAACGCTGGTCCTAAGCCGGGAGCCTTCTTAGACTGGGATCAAGATCGATGGATGGGAGCGCTTGAGGGGAATATGCTGGCCCCCATTTTTATGATCAAGGCACTGCTGCCCGGGATGCAAGAGCGTCAGTTCGGCCGGATTGTGAACATCACCTCTGCGATGGTCAAGGCTCCCCGGCCGCATCAGGGGCTATCAACGGCCGCTCGCTCTGGCTTAACTGCACTAAGCAAAGCCATCTCCAAAGAGACGGTTAAACACAATGTGACCATCAATAATATTTTGCCAGAGCGGATCGCCTCGCCCCGCACCAAGTTTTTGGCAGAGATGAAAATGGAAGAGCAAGGAATTACGTTTGATGAGGCGATGGCTCAGATTGTGGCAACTATTCCGGCCGGCCGCATGGGAGAGCCGTCTGAATTGGGAGCCGCGTGCGCTTTTTTGTGCAGTGTGCAGGCGAGCTATATCTGCGGGCAAAATTTACAGCTAGATGGTGGGGCTTATCCGGGGTTGATCTAAAAATTCTCCATTCCAAATTCTTCGTTATTCATTGGTCATTGAAACTGCCAACGGTCAATTTAGAATTCAGAATGGAGAAATGAGCAGGCTCTTCTCACACTATCGAACAATCATCGGAAGGAAAATAGTCGTTGAATCTGATGATACAGACGACTCTGTGACCTGCACCACAAGCAGCGCGTTGCCATTGGTTGGATCAGTAATCTCGAAAGTGCCAGCCTGCGGGAATGCCATCTTAAAGCTTTCACCCGGAGCCATGATTCCGCTCGATTCACCAAGCTCTGAGCTTTCAGCGCCGTGCTGATCGCTGCCGGTGTTGATGAATTTCACAACCCATCCGGCTTCAATCACGACTACCGTTTGCTCAAAGCCGCTGTCACCAATGCCAATGTTGACGTTAGACGGTGCGGGGCGCGCTTCAATCATGTTGATACTGCTGTTGATTTGACCATTGGTTACCTCAATGACGGCAGAACGATAGTCTTGATACCCATCTGCAATAACCGCAATCTGGTACGTGCCATCGGGTACATCAATGCTGTAGCTGCCGTCAATGCCGGATGTAACTGGATTGCTTTGACCGTTGGCACCGCTCCACGGCGCAAACACGCTAACGGTTTCATCTCCGAAGACGGCCGATTGCTCTGCCATAATCAGGATTTCTGCACCGCTCACACCTGAACCTGTGGCGGCATCTTTAACCATGCCGTCGGTCGGCTCGTCGGTCGCGAAGGTGTTCTCAAACGTGGTGCCGTTGCTTTCAACTTCCAGCACGATTGAGGAAACAGCTCGCTTGCTGCCAACGTCTAGCAAGAAGGATGTTTCATAAATGACATCTCCTTCTTTCAGCTGTGTAAACGTAAAATCTTTGTCTCCAATCTTGAGCGATAACTCCGGTGAAGGATCATCACCACAGTACATAATGACCGCTTTGTAGTTCCGGCTAGGGAATAGCTTAAGCGGATCGAGACCGAAGAGTGCAGGGTCTAATGCAAATGTGGCAGGGTCTAAACCAAAGAACTCTGGTGATACGCGACGCTGTTTACCAGTCTCTTCATCAATAAAAATCAGTGATCCGCGTACAATGTCATTGACACAGCTCAGCTCTATTGGGTCAGACTGCGGGCTTTCTTTTCCGTTCTTGCCTACAAAGCTAAACCCTAAGCCACCACCGTTGGCGATCACAAAGTCGAGTGAGTTAAACCCTAAGTCTTTACACGGAATACCGTCACACATCTCCATGTCTGCGCCAACCTGCTCACCGTTGCTGTACATGCGATAGTGCGTCACGTCAGGATCATTGGTTTCAAGCAAGAAATTGTACGCATCTGGGATGAGTTGGGCGTCTTCTACGGAACGTACGCAGGTCAAACAGCCTTTCCAGCTCAGACCTGGCAGCGGGGCTAGAATACGGTCTGGGGGCCAAGATTTGAACTCGAACACGTTGTTAAACGGCCGGAAGTCAGCTTTGCTGTTCAAACGAATTGAACCGATCATTTCAGCTTCTTCGATGGCACGCGTACAGGTTAAACAGCCGTGCCAGCCCAGCACAATTTCACCAAATTCGCGCGGTTCAAGCGTGTCAATCTTAATAATGCCTTCTTCAAGCGAGGTTTCTGTTGAGCAACCATCGCAAAACAGGCGGCTGAAATCTGCGTACTTGATGATTGACTCTGGTAGATCGATCACGATTTCGATGTCTTCGGCCGCCTTGTACCCATCGTTGCGGAAGCGGATTTTCATTTCGCCGTCCACATCATTGACGCCGGGGAACGCTAGGCTTTCAGCCGAAGCGTTGGTGCCTGGTTTAAGCAGCTCTACGTCCAGCACCATGTCGGCCGTAAAGGCGCTGTTTGCAGATGCCACAACGTTGGCCGGAACATAGTAATAGTCTTCCGTTTCGCCAGCGTAGTAGACATAGTTCTCGCCACGTCCGTCCCCAATAGAAATGTAGAGGTCTTTGTTAGACGGCACTGGTGTTAGCATCACGCGCATCCAAGCCGGAACTTCATCAATGCCTAGAAAATCGGTCCAGCCAACAATACCGGTGGTCACCATAACAGTGTGGGTGCCTGCACCCAGCGCAACTGGATCAACCACAGCATCGATCACAATATGCTCTGATGGGGGGCTTGGTTGACAAAGTGTTGCAAAGTCATATCCCCACTGGCCGCTGCGGTCAGTGTCCAGCCAGATGTTGATATATGCTAGTCCGTCATCGTCTTGATTTTGATACCAAGAAATAATCTGAGGCGTGATCGTGACTTCCACCGGAATATCGGTTACGCCACAGTCTGTGAAACTGATCTGCGTGATATCTACACCATCATCAGCTCCATCAAGATCAAATTGATCGGTTCCGAGCGATGGTTCAATATTGTTTGAGAAATCTGCGTCCCAATATCGGTCGATGGCAAATTCAGGGGTAACGCCTGCACCCAAATGGAATAGATTAGAGAGCCTGTGACCCGGCCCCTTAATCTGGTTAGGTGGTGCACTCAAAATGCTTGGGTCGCGCCCCATCGGGAACTTGGCCACTGGGTTCACAATTTCACCCGGATAAGAATCCATGGTGACACCAAAATGGTTTTGGTTGGTTGGTGCGTCACCAAAGTCACGCATGCGCCAGATCAGGTAGAGAATGAGCGCAGTTTGTGGATTGCGTGTCTGAATCTCTTCCTCTTCTGAACTAGCCGTACATTGATTTGACCCTACGGGCTGAGCGCAAAAGTCGAATTCAAGTGGTAGGCGCTCATCATCAATCAGAGCGCTATCGATTTTGGCCGTGAACGGTAGTAGCTGAAGTCTGTCGCCCGCTGTCACTTTGATCTGTGCCGTCTGGGTTCCTTCTACTTTATTGTCTTTGACCTTGTGTAATTTGTAACCGTCTGGGGAACCTAGCTTAAGGTAGTCTGGATAGGTAATGGTAATAAACGTTTCGGCTTTATCGGCGTTGTCGTTTTTGACGCCTAGCAGGATAGTTTGGCATTCTAGACCACACGCTGCTTCAAATGGAAGCTTGTCAAAGTCATCGGCCGATTCTGGGCGACTTTCGCCGTCAGGCAGGATAGCTGCTTTAAAGCTGACCAAGTCTGGGTCGAAGCCGCTTTTGTCTTCAACCAAAACGGTGTCTTTAACTACCATTTCTGTGCCATCAGGCAGGATGACGGTGAGCTTGGCCCCGGCCGAACAGCTGCTGCCATTGGCGCAGTTGTCCGCTTCAAACAGCGTGTTCACCCGAATCTTGCCACCCTCACCAACTTCACCTTCCCACTTTAGCCCATTGGCCTTTTCAGAGAAGATGATTTTTTCTGGACCGGCTTCCGTAAATTCTGATTGAGTTTTACCGGTTGGCTTGAG
>JBCCSO010000481.1:0-4349 GCA_039199965.1 Chloroflexota bacterium
AGCAGCGGGATCGGCATTACAGAGTGGAAGAATGAAAAATCATCATAATTGTTGCCATTTATGAGCGGTAGGTTGGCGTGGTCCCAATTTTTAAACGCTTAAAAGGTTGGTTTGGGCTGATAGGGACCGTCAACGACTGGGTAGAAATTTCCGGCCGATGCGTATCCCTCTTTCACGATTTTTTGCAGCTCTTCGGCCGTCATTTTTCTGAGCTGTTGAACCTGATTGGGGCCCGTGGCTCCCGCCCGATTGGCAAAGTCAATGCCGTATTGCTCAGATGATTTGTGCCATTTAAACGGCTTTTTCAAAAACGAAAATTGGCCGCCGCTGGCAGGGCTCTGGGCGATGGCTTTGTGAAACAGCCCGTGTGCTTCGGGAGAGCAGTAGAGCTGTATGACTGACTCACCACCGGCCGATTCACCGAAAATCGTGACGTTGTTTCGGTCGCCCCCAAACTGCGCAATATTTTCCCGCACCCATTTTAAAGCCAAAATTTGGTCCAACATGCCGTAGTTGCCAGACACGCCGTGCTCTGACTCTGTGCTCAGGTCAGGGTGGGCCATGAAGCCAAACAATCCCAAACGATAGTTGATGGTGACCAACACCACATCTTTTTGAGGGAGCGCGTTCCCGTCATAGAGGGGTTCATGGCTACCTCCGTCTTGATGGGCGCCACCGTGGATGAAGACCATCACAGGTAGTTTTTCGTCAGGTTTCAGGTCAGGCGTGCGCACATTGAGCCACAGGCAATCTTCTGACTCATTTAGTCTGAGCAGCTTCATGACGGTCAGGAACGCCCACTGCTTTACCCGGCCGAACCCCTGCCCGCGCACCAAATTATGCACAAAATCAGCCATTTCCATTTGCCGCTGCATGGCGATGGCACCAAATTTATGCGCCTTGAATGTCCCGGTCCACTTGTCCACAGGCTGCGGCGGCCGCCAGCGCAAATTACCAACAGGTGGTTTGGCGTAGGGGATGCCTTTGAAGATGTGGACCCCCTTTTTTGTTAGGCCCTCTAAGCGGCCGGATTTGATGACAACAGTTGGGTTAGACATGTTTATACTCCTTGAGAGTGGGGGCAACTAGGCTAACCACAACGTTTCCATTGAGTTCCTTCAAGAAAATGTGGTTAGCTTTAGCGATTGGAAGAATTTTCGAATAAACGGACTCAATTCGCAACTTCTATGATCGATTTTTCAACAATAGGACTTTCGCCTGCAAGGAGCACTGAGGGTCGACGCCATCGGTGTGGGCGTTGTCTTCTTCGATCCATTTGTGCTCTAATGGCGTCGACCCTCCATAAGGTGCTGAATAAACACGGAACACAAATAGAAAGAAACACTGATAGAATTTGGCCATGAAATTTTCGGCTAATTTAGGGTTTTTATGGAACGATCGTCCGCTGCCCGACGCCATTCGTGCAGCAAAAGCGGCCGGTTTCCACGCTGTTGAGTGTCACTTTCCATATGATCAGGACGTCAATCATGTCAACGCAGCACTGGTTGAAACAGGTTTGCCCATGCTGGGGCTCAACACTTCTCCGGGCAACATGGCGACCGGCGAATTTGGCCGTAGCTCGCTCCCCGGCCGTGAGGCAGATGCTCAGGCTGACATTAATCAGGCGATTGGGTACGCCGTGGCCATCAACTGTGAAAACATTCATGTGCTGGCCGGGATTTCTCAGGGCTGTGAGGCGATGGCGGTGTTCAAAGCGAACTTGAAGTATGCGTATGAAAAGGCGGCCGAACATGGGATCAATATTTTGATCGAGCCGCTGAACCCGCGTAGTAATCCCGGCTATTTTTTAAACAAAAGCGGCATGGCGGCTGACATCATTGCAGATCTCAATTTGCCTAACTTGAAGCTAATGTTTGATTGCTACCACATCCAGATGATTGAGAGCAACGTCACTAACCGGATCAAAGGACTGTTGCCCCTCATCGGGCATATTCAATTTGCGGGTGTACCTGATCGGCATGAACCCAACACGGGTGAACTGGCGTACGAGCGGCTGATTCCCGCCATTTATGAGATGGGGTACGACGGCTATATCGGGGCAGAATACCGGCCGCGAACGACTGTGGAAGCTGGACTAGATTGGTTGAAAAACTTCAGTAGTTAACCTCCCCGTCGTCGGGGCGCAGAGAGCACGGTTTGCTCTTGCCGTAAAATGCTAGCTTACCCAATGAATTTAATTATTTAGATCACCCTAGGTTGGTTTGTCGGTGATTACCTGTCAGCGTTGAAGAGTTGATTGAGCCAGTTAACGAATTCTAGTGCCAACGGAGAATCGGCCGATAATGCCTTGGCCGTAATTGACTGCCCTAAAGGTCTTCCCGGTTCGTCTTGCCATGCTAGCCACGTATGAATCAAAGCTTTTGTCCGCTTGTGTCTGTACAAATTAAGTTGCTCCTTCTCAATTTCCTGTAGTGTGCTTTCAGCATACGGCACGAGTTTGTCATCTTCTGGGACAAGAAATCGCAGGAATGCTTCAAGATCACCTAAGTCTTGATTGTTTGGCATAATCCAGATACCGATTTTGGGGATGTAGTCCGCTCCTGATTCAATAATTGTGCCGTTTGGGCTGGGTTCAGCGGGGACGTATGTGTCAGGATGTTCTTGCTGTATTGTGTTAGTGATGGATTGCCAGAGGGCGTGAATATTTTGATCTGCATCCAAAACAAGTCCAAGCGCTTTTAAATCTGAAGAGCGGAGCTGCAGACGGAAAGTATTCATAAGTTGCGACATACCTCCAGAGCGGTGATTTGTGTCTTTAGGCTCCTGCACAACAAAAGATTCAGAAATTTTATGTGCTTCACACAAAGCCCAAACCACATGTTTGTCATTGACTCCCTCAACCAGTAGGTATGCATCTGCATTTGTTTTTGTAGGCACTAACGAACCTCTATCTCTTGTTGGGTAGCGACAGCTAGGTCTTCGTTATTGTACTCAACTGCCACAATGTTATTTGAACGCTTTTCTAGCCTAAACAGCCTTCCTAAACTGGGGTCTTTTTGCATATCGAGTGCTTCTTGAAAAGAGTCAATACAATCAGAACTATGGGTTGTGGCGAAGACTTGAATATTTAGTTTAGCGGCCGTTTTAAAAACCAAATTCCATAAATCAGCTATTGCTCTATAGTGCAGCCCAGTATCAATTTCATCAATAAATAAATAGCCATTTTCAGCAGAGACGAGTGCTGATGCAATTGCCATAACGCGATGTATGCCGTCTCCTAAACTACCTAAAGGAATGGGAAAATCTTGATTGCTTCTTTTGATCAGAATGCCAGAATTTGGGCCTTTTAAACTTTGAAAACTAATACGGTTAATTTGGGGATCTAATATCTGCAACATTTCAACAACACTATCCTCTTTTGGTGTTAATGTGATCAAATCCCAGAATTGAGCCAGTTTGAGAAAGTCAAATCCTTGTGTGGAAATAAGTAAAGAGTTTGAACTAGCGAGATTGCGTCTTGTGGTATAAGCCTGCATTTCAATGATGTTTTCGACAGCTTCGAGATTAAATGTCTCTTGTGAGTTGAATTGCAAACGTAATGCGGCTGAGGATGTGAGAGAGGTGGACTTAGGTGATGGTTCACCACTGTTGAGAATGTAATCAAGCGTAACTTTTTGCCCCTCATTTGAATGAATTGATATATGGGCATTATTGGACAGGTGATGCCCATGAAATAGATGGGCAATGTCATAGCCTCTACGTAAGCTGAAACTCCAGTTGCCTGTGTCTCCACCCTTGTCTGTTAAATAGTCAATTTCTCCTCTTTTCTCAAGAAGGCTTATAAGTATATCTGGGTTAGATGGACCTGTAAGTAAGTGTGCGGCTTCCAAAAGGCTGCTTTTGCCAACATTGTTTTTACCAACAATTAAATTGGCTTGGGCAAGGTTGGCTATTGAGAAATCTTTAAACGCGCGGAAGTTTTTGATTCTTATATCATTCAGCATTTTGGGTTCCTTTCTGAGAACATTATACTGCATCAAAACTATTTAAGATAACCTTAAAGATGATAATCCAAGAAGCACTTCAAACAAAGTCTCTCATTATTCAAGCACCAATGGCGGGTGTGCAAAACAGTGAATTAGCTCTCGCCGTCTCTTCGGCCGGTGGGCTGGGCTCGCTCCCGTGCGGCATGCTGTCGGCCGAACAGCTAGAGGCGGAGCTCAAGCATATCCGGTCCCAAACAGACCGGCCGATTAACCTCAACTTTTTTTGCCACACACCGCCTGAACCTGACCCAGAAGTTGAAGCTAAATGGCGCAAGCTGCTTGAACCCTATTACGAAGCGTTTGAGATTGATCCGGCCGACATTCCCCAGAAAGCATCTCGTC
>JBCCSO010000482.1:0-4347 GCA_039199965.1 Chloroflexota bacterium
GTCGTTGTCGTCGTCCCACAGGTTGGGAATGCCGTCATTGTCAGGATCGATCGATGGGGCATAACCAATAGGCTGTTCCCACTCGTCAAGGTCTGACAGCCCGTCGCCGTTGCTGTCTTCTTTAAGCGGATTGCTGTACCATGTTCGGCCGTTGTAATCGAAACCGGCCACTTCGAGGGTGTCGGTGATCGTGTCCCGGTCGCTGTCGAAGTAGTAGCTGTCGGTTCCCAAACAGTTTTCAACAAAGTCGTTCAGACCGTCTAAATCAGTATCGGCCGCTTCATCTCCGTTGCCACAGGCATTGGTCGGGCTACTGTCCGCTTGGAACGACGGGAGGCTTGTTTCTAGATTTAAGCCACCCGCTGGATGGCCACGTTCAGGCTCAAGCCCCAGCGCTTCGGTTAGCGAAACCGCTTCAGCACTGGCGGCCGTATGCATGTTAATCCCCACAGTTTGTAGGATGGGAGTAAAAAAGATCGCAAGAACCAGCGTGATCGGAATCACTACCTGCCGCCAGCGCCGGTTGCGTAATGCTAACAAGACTCCCATCGTGCCAAGGACCAACATGGCGAGCCCCCACGAAATGGTTACAAGTTGGCTTGATGCAATCAACTCGTCGTAGGGGGGCCCCTTGATAACCTCGTGGGTCCCTTGGTCTGGCATGGCGCCACGTTGGGCACCCACAAGGGGTACCCCTACATTGCTGTTTGCCGTTGCAGCACCGTTTGCTGCTGGCTCTGGTTCAGCCGGAAAGACAAAATTGATTTCCATATGAGAACTGAGGTTGTAATCGGCCGTCATCTCCGGCAGCTGCAAATCTAAAATTTGGCGGCGGGGCAGCCCGTTCCCGTCGATCCAAATTTCCCCCGTTCCATTCATGCTTTGCAGCAAGGATGATGGCTCAGTTGTGACCCCATAGGCGGTTAGAGGTGACGATTGCTGTGCCAAGCTCGCCAAGTAGTCAGCCAGTTTTTTCCCATTGATATCGTATTCGTAAACAACAAAGTCGCTGTTGGCCTCACTCTCTTTCAAGCGCACATTTTCGGCCGCGTGCAGGTAAGCGGTGTAATCACCACCGGGCGCGGCGCTGGCCCCGGCCGGGTTTTCGATCAGCTGGCGTTCGCCATTGGTGACAAGATACGTGTTGGCCCCTTCTTGCTCTAACGTAATCGGGGTGTCCGCCATGCCGTTCGCCTCAAACAGCATTGAAACAGTAGCCGTGTTAGGTAGCTCAACTTGCCCCGTAATACGCACGTCAACTCGTTCACTCTGGCGGCCGATGGTGGCTGGATTGGCGCGTGGGATCAGCGTTTGCTCAACGTCGGCCGAAAAGGAGTATTCTCCCGCTTCTGCAATCCGCTCTTGTAGGTCGTCGATCGGGTTGTTGGGATTGGCAAATGTCGCTTGAGAAAAGAGGGCGATAGTGAGAATCACTAGGCAGGCAGCGGCGGAGAGTCGATGTTTTTGGGTCAATTTATACTCCTAAAGCAAGAGCGGATTACACAGGATTTAACAAAGGCGTTAATTTTGTAGGGGTCACCACAGTCGTATGAAAAATCTTGATGATAAAAATAAAGTTTTACGAATGCGTTGCCCCTACCAGTTGGCTTCAATGTAATGCATGGGTAGGCTCAAAAATAGTGACAATGGGTCTAATTGGGGTACAGGATAAGTACAGTCCCTCTCTGGTTTGGTATTGGGTGGCTAGCCGATAGGTCCCCTTTCTATTCCCCTATTGAATCGGGTGTATTTTGCGTTTGTAGAAGTCCCGTATCTCGTAACGATTTTGCAGTTGGAGCTTTTCAAGAATCTGCCCCACATGGTATTTGGCCGTCCGCTCGCTAATCGTTAATTTCAAAGCGATCTCTTTGTTGGTTAAGCCGGCCGCAACCAAACGGACCACTTCTTCTTGCCGGTCCGTCAGGGTAACGGGTGCCGGTTTTTCAGCCTGGCCTATCTCGACAAGTAATAGGCTTTCCCCAACAGTTTCTCCACGGTGGTCGTGCACGGCCGAACTTTGTACAACGATGTTTACCGGTTCACCCTCTCGCTCAAAGGTAAAAGTTTTTCCTGATTCAACTCTGTCGGAGCCGAAAAAGTTTGCGGCCGGTTTTCCCACAATCTGGCTATCTGGTTGCCCAATTAAGGCCGTTGCGGCCGGGTTTAAGTTGATAATTTGCTGCTGACCGTCTAGCACAATCAGCCCGGCCGAAATGTTCTGCACCACCAAATCTTGGGCAATGTGGACCATCTCCAGCGCGTTATATTGAAAGATAGCGATTGCAAACAGGATGCCGGACATGAGCAGCGTGAGCGGAATATTATCGACCCGCGGAAACACGTCAATGCCAAAAATGTCTTCCAGCATGCGCAACCCAAGCGGCAAAAAGCCGCCAAGCGCCATTAGCAGCGCTTGACGACGGTACATGGGTGGGCTGTGACGATAGTAGTTAAAAAGCAGCACGACACTGGTCAGTGTCATCAGATAGGGCCCAATCGCATAGATCCAGAAGAAAAAGCCGTGATCTACTTCCGCTTCTGGCAATCCCGGCTCAACCCACACATCGGCCCAATACCAGCCGTGCCATGAATTTGTCAAGACAACGGCCGTGACGCAGACGCAAAAAAGGATGAGAACTGTTTTTAGCGGCCATGTGAGCCAATGCTCATTGCGCGTTAGCTGGATGGCTAAAACAAACCATAGAACCGGGCCAGTTGTGCTCCCAAAATATTTCATTGAAGACCAGAAGATTTTTCCCTCAAGTGAAGGGGTGATAAGCTCCGCCCCATAACAAAAAGTCCAAACAGATAGAGCAACCATCAACCAACCAAAGGTTTTAACAATAAGTGTTTGCTCTTTGCGGAACGCAAAAATGGCCAGATAGATGCTGATAATTAGTGAGAAGGCAAACGGGATTACGGTTGGGTGGAAAGTTATTGCAAACATGTTGATCTCAGAGGTTATTCTCTGGTAAAGGCTGTGGATCAGCAATGGTGCTTAAATGCTAGTTAGCTATGAGAAGTTAGCCACCCTGCAGCGCCTGCTGGCTGGGTTTGTGAGATGGGTTCCAGTATAAAGCCTGATTAAACGCACTGGCGGCCGCAGCCTCATTTCCCAGATTCCGCTGTGCAATCCCGATCCAATAGTAAAGCTCCTCGCCTGGCCCCCCAGAGTCAATCGTTGCTTGTGCCAGTTCTACAACCTCATCGTAGCGCCCTACGGCCGTATACGCCTCAAATACCCCAAAGCTGTACCAAAACATGCGCCAAGGCAGACCGATGGCGCGCGCCTGATCATATGCTTGCGCTGCCTGCTCTGGTCGGCCGTCAGCCAACAGCAAATTCCCCATTGTGTGCCACACAAACGGATTTTCCGCATCATCGCTCAAACGCTGAGAATACTCAGCCAGCGCAAGCTGCTGGTTCATAGCCGGGTCTAAATTTTCACCCACAATTGACTGGACCAATTCGGTTTGCTCAAGCGGATAGATCAGTACAAAAATTTTGCCGAACACATCCCAATGATCAATCATCCGCTGATACTCGATTCGAATACCAGAATAAGGAGAGGTCACATCAGTTGAAACGTACGAGTCAGAGACAATCCATTCGTTCGTGCCTTCGTCGAACCCCACAATGAACCGATAGTGTCCCATCCCATCATCTGGGTCTTCTTCTAGCCATGTTTGGATCATGGCCGGAATGCCGTTGCTAAGCAGCAGCTTCATCGTTTCAGGAGAGCCGTTGTGCAGGGCAGTTACTTGTAAATCTGGATAGCGCTGCTGCACATAAGAAACGATCTCTGGAACCTGCACATTTTTGTCCAGCTCATTGGGTTTCAAGAAGCTGGCTGTGTCTACTTGCGTGTCCCATTTGCCTAGGTAGCTTAAATAGGTCGCCAAAGTGGCAGGCCCGCAGTTGTTCCATGTTTGCCAGTTGTGTCGGTAGCCAGTTAAGTTCACAAAAGATGCGGCCGGAGTGTAAATAGGCGTCGGTGTAATCGTTGGTGTTGGCGTCGGGGGCTCCGGTGACGGTGTAGCTGACGGAATAGCGGTGGCGCTTTCTGTACTGGTTGCGATGGGTTGAGCCGTGGGTAATCCAAACGTTGGGGTTGCAGTTGGCTCTTCCTCAACGGTATCTGCTTCAATATCAGCCACAAAGTCGGCCGCATCCACTGTCGCTTCAGGCACAAATGTGGGCACAACCACCGGTTCACTGGGCTGCAGTTGGGCAATAGCCACTTGCCCCCGTCGAATCAAGCCATCCACTGACCCATATCGATAAACACCGTAAGCAAACAGGCCCCCGGCCCCCACAACCCCGAACAAACCCACTAAAACGATTAAA
>JBCCSO010000483.1:0-4346 GCA_039199965.1 Chloroflexota bacterium
AGAATTTGCCGATCGCGCATGACAAAATTGCCGTCAATCATACTGTGCACCACTTCGCGGCCGGTAGCGGCAAAGATTAGGTTAGGCACCAATGTTCGAATCGGGTCATCTAGGATCGGTAAAATGTTGGGCTCCGTTACATCGATGGCGATCACATCAGCTTTTTTGCCCACTTTCAGCGATCCGATTTCATCGCCTAAGCCGATAGCCTGCGCTCCTTCAATCGTGCCCATGCGCAAAACTTCCCATGCGGGCATGACCGTTGGATCACCGTACTTAATTTTGTTAAACAGAGATGTAAGCTTCATCTCATTCCAGACGTTGTTGCAGTTGTTGCCGCTGGCCTGGTCACTGCCTAAGCAAACCATGCCGCCTGCTTGCCTGAAAACGTGGGCCGGAGGCACAATGCCATCGATAATGCCAATACTGCCGGAGCAGAGCGCCATCTTTGCCCCTGATTTGGCAATCATTTCTGCTTCTTCGTTGGTGGCTTCAGTTAGGTGGACCGCCAGCAGTTGTTCATCCAGATAGCCGATTTCTTGCAGGTAGGCTGGGGTTCGTTCACCAAAGCGTTTGAACATCTGGTCAATCTCCCGATCTCCTTGGGCGGTGTGCACATGCACCATGAGGCCGCGCTGTTCGGCTAGCTTTTTGCACTCCATCAATTGATCCAGTCCGATCATGTCTGGACCCTGTGGCCCGTACATCACGTTGATCCGGCCGTCGTGCGCCCGGTGCCAGTTGTCGGCAAATGCGTTAGCCGTATCAATCCCTTCGCGGCCGACCGCATCATCCAGCGGATAAACGTCTCCGATTTTCCAACCTGCCATTCCGCCTTTGGGAAAGGCGTTGATGCGGGCGGTTAGCATCGCCCGAACCCCAAAGCTAGCAAATTGATCAGCCCACCCATCAATGGGGAATGAATAGTCCCCAAACAAGGTTGTGCCCGCCTTGATGCCTTCAACTAAGTTGATACGTGTGCCCGCAAGCGAAGCCTGCGGGTCCATATGCTTGGCATAGGGGGCTAAACCTGCCTGCATCCAGTTCCAGATATCTTGGGCTACCCCGCGCACCACCGCATAAGGGGTGTGCATATGGGCATCGATGAGACCGGGCATGACACACAGCTTGTTCTGCCCGTCGATGGTTTCCCGTGTTGAAATCGTGTCAGATAATTCAGCCGTTGTGCCAACGGCCGAAATCCGGCCGTTTTCTAACGCAATCGCTCCATTTTTAATATACCCAACGCCGCCTCCCTCCATCGTCAGCAAGTGAACGTTGATAAATAAAAGATCCGCCATAAATCACCTCAGTATGGATTAGAAAGTAATGTAGCTGACCTTTTGGTTTTGTCGAACTTAAACTGTTTTGGTGATCTGGCATAAATTGCCGACGATCTTTAGATCGCGGCTAAAAAATGACGGCTGATGGCCTTTTTAAGTCTGCGGCCCAAGCGAGAAATATTTTGTGCCAGATGGTTAAACTGCTTCTTGACCTTGACACTGTGTCAACTTGTATCTTTTGATTGTGACAAATGAAATTGAACGAAACAAGGTAGTTGAAAAACGCCAAAAAACTCAACCCCGAGGAAAAATGACTCAAAATACACTCTCACTTGAAGCACCACCGATTGGAAAAGACCAATCATCTACCATCAATAAATCAGCCATATGGCTTTTGACCCTTGAAGCACTCTTGCTTTTTATCCCGCTTATTGTTTTAGGACGCGCCATCAACTGGCCTGCTAGCTTGGACGAACCGGCCAGCGTTAATCTCCCCCTGATTTTGGAGCAGTTCCCGGCGATGTTTACCGGATATTCGGTTTATCTGATTTATTCTCTACTGTTCTGGCCAATGGCGCTTGTGGCCGGCCGGGCGATTTTTAAAAGCAGCGAAAACTTTATGCTGCAGATTGCGAATGGAGTGGCGGCCCTTTCAGCTTTTGCACGTGCGTTGGGTATTGTGCGATGGCTGTTTGCCATGCCGGTTTTGGCCACGATTTATGTAGACCCCGGCTCATCGGCTGAGCTAAAAGAGTCAATCAGCGTCATTTATGAGATGTTGAACGCTTACGCAGGTGGAATCGGTGAGATCTTGGGGGTGAACTTCTTTGCCGCTATCTGGTTGACCATCATGAGCATCGTGATGTTTCGTTCAGCCCGTTGGCCTAAATGGCTGCCTGCTTTGGGCGTAATTGCTGCCATTTCCCTACTTATCAATGTGATCAACGTGGTCGGCATCGACACAGGGTTTAACATTACGCTGTCTGTGACTTTATTCCACTTCTGGATGTTGGGCACCGCATTTGTTCTTTGGCGAGAATAAACGATAAATCCTCGATCAAGCCATTCAAAAATAGCCTGATCGAGGATTTTGTGAGCCGATCATGAGGTATGGCCGATTGTCAGCCATTTTTTCCTATGCTACCAGCTCCACTTATTTCATCCAGATGTCGTATTTTTCCCCCAGCGCGGTCATAAACGTTTCGTCAGCAAATTGTTCATCGGTTAGAGTTTTCATCTCCGCCAAATAGTCTTCAAATCCGGCTGGACTAAAGACTGACAACATTCTGGCCCCATGTTCGGTGTAGGCTTCGTGCCACACCCCGGCCGGGACATTCACCGTTGTGCCCGCCTTAGCAATGACCACTTCATCATCAAAGGTGTACTTAATTTCACCCTCTAAAATATAAAAAATCTCCCCCATTTGCTTGTGGTAGTGGCGGGCCAAATGGAATCCCGGTTTGAGTGTGTCTTCCACCATGGAAACCCGGCCGTCAAATAGGCCTCCTACCGATTTAACAAAAATGTGGTCGCTTGACCACTCGTATTCAATCCCATCACCGGGCAAAATAATCTGATGTTGAGCCATAAAAAACCTCCTATTTCATTCCAAGATGTTTACAGGAGGTTCACTGCCGACGCAAGTTCATTTATATGGAAGCCCTGAGGGAGTTGCCCATACCCGGTTGGTTTTTATTCGCCTCTATACGGCTGATTGATTAAGGAATTGTTTTTCCAGATGTTGGGTGCCCCATGCTTGGAGCGCATGTAAAACCGGCGCGATTGATTGCCCGTACTCAGAAATCGAATACTCAACCCTAGGAGGGACCTCTGGATAGACGGTTCGTTTTATCAGACCGGCCGCTTCTAGTTCACGCAGTTGTTTGGTGAGTATTTTTTGAGTTACTTCTGGAATTAAGCGGCGAATTTCATTGAAGCGCAAGGTTTCAGAGAGCAGGTGGAATAGAATGATGCCTTTCCATTTTCCACCAATCACCTCTAGTGCCGCCTCAACAGGACAGCCCATATTGCAATCATACCTTGTGTGATTCAATCGATACCTCCTTGAAAACCGTAAAATATAATCCCGCCAATAGTATCATTTTAGATACCTGATTTCTTAAAAGTGCCTTCTTGTGGGAGATTTCCAATTAGTTTATGCTCGCTCATAGCTTATAGCAAAATATGATTTTGGAAGGTGACTAAAATGGAAAATAAATTAACAATCGTGGCAAGAATTGAGGCTAAATCTGACAAGATTGACTTGGTTAAATCTGAGCTTCTAAAATTAATCGAGCCCACGCGGAAAGAGGCTGGGTGCATCCAGTATGATCTTCATCAAGATAATGAAAATCCGGCTGTATTTTTATTTTATGAAAATTGGGAGAATCGTGATTTTTGGCAAGATCACATGAATAATGCTCATCTTGCTGCGTACATGGAAGCGACCGATGGTGCGGTTGCTGAATTTACTGTTAGCGAGATGACTCTAATCTAGTTATGAAAGCTGTCGCATATAAAACACCCGGACCCATAGATCGCGTTGGGTCCCTGCAAGATATTGTTCTGGAACAACCTGAACCTGCTGGAAGGGATATTCTCGTTAAAGTTCAGGCGGTGTCTGTTAACCCTGTGGACACCAAAGTGCGCAGTGGTCGGCCGCCGCGCGATGGTGGCTGGGGAGTGCTTGGATACGATGCTGCTGGAATAGTTGAATCTGTGGGTGATGAGGTCCAAAACTTCAAGCCGGGTGACGAAGTGTTCTACGCAGGTTCAATTGATCGTCAGGGGACAAACAGTGAATTTCACTTGGTTGACGAGAGAATTGTGGGCTTTAAACCAACTTCTCTGAACTTTGCAGAAGCTGCGGCGCTGCCGCTTACCGCAATTACAGCCTGGGAAATGCTCTTTGATCGATTGGGGGTGAACCGTCCACCTGTCGAAGGTGGCAACTTGATTTTGATCATAGGCGGTGCTGGTGGTGTAGGATCGATCACGATTCAGTTACTTCGAGCACTAACCGATATGACCGTTATTGCTACAGCTTCTCGGCCGGAAACGCAG
>JBCCSO010000484.1:0-4344 GCA_039199965.1 Chloroflexota bacterium
CGGTTCCCCTGAAGAGAATCCTGAATTCTGGCGCGCTATCTCATCCAACAGCTATTTAACCGATCTTTCAGGCCCGCTTCAAATCCATCACGCCACTGGAGACGCGGTTGTGCCGGTCGCTTTTTCGCAGACGCTACAAGCTGAAATGGAGACGGCCGGGATGCCGAGCGAGCTGTTCTTGTACGAGGGAGATGATCACAATATAGCAGTCAATTTCTGGACCGCCATGCAGCGTTCAGTGGACTTTTTTGATCAGCATGTCAAAGCGGCTTCGAATTAGTCTACGGGGGTGCGAAACCCCAAAACATATCTTCAAGGCAACTGTCATCCGGCCGATTCATTGGCTCTTCTAAGAACTGACCAACAATCACTTCAGAGCATTTTGTTATACCAAAAACGCCGTGAGACTGACCTTCAAAAATAAAGTGATTGCTATTCACTAAATACCACGCTGCTTGGGTTGCATAATCAGGTGGCGTGATGGGGTCATAATCCCCAGAAAGCAAAAGGGTAGGAATGGAGCTAAATACTGGCTCATTCTCAATCAACTCTTCGGCCGCATCAACTTGCCAAACTTCACAGGTATCTCGCCAAATTTGAGAGGCTCCGTTTGCTACATTTAAAACTTGATCAGCAACACCTTCTCCATCATCTCCCGAATGTCCGGTCTCCTTTTCAAAAGGAAATTCTTCCACGCAAATGACAGAATTGGTCAAGCCAAAACTGCTAAATTCATTCAGCACAATATCTAGACCCATGCGCTCAGCAATATCTGAGGTCCCTCCACGCTCGAGGCGAGCAATGGTTCTAGGGAGCGAAAGAATAGAACTGGGCAGATAAAGCTCGAGAAAAACATGATTGACTAAATCATTTCCGTTAAACGGAACCCTAAGCACCTGATTATTGACTCTATCTGACACGACAACAGTAATGGGCTCCTCGTTAAGTTGATCAACCAAGGCGTAAAAACGTGCTTCTAGATCAGGGTACTCTTCGTTACATATGTCATTAAGTCTGCAGCGCTCAAAAAGCAAATCAAACGAGCGATCAAATACTCGATAAAAATCACCCACAAAATCAGCTTCAGGGGTGTAGGGTGAATCTAAAATAACGCTGCGTATCGAACCTGAATCTCCATATTCTCTCAGAGCAGTAAGCGCCACCCTAGACCCATACGAGATCCCATATAGATTCCAGCTCTCATAGCCCAAAGCCTCACGTAAATCATCAAGATCATCCACCATCGCTTTGCTGTGATAAGCAGATAAGTTGATCCCGGCCGCTAAATGTCTTTCATAACACTGTTTTGTCGCATCCAAATAATGACTTCTTTCCTCATCGACACTCAATGGCTTTTCGATATTAGCAAGCAAAACATCGGTTGTCTCATGGCAGTCGATATTAGGTTCCGAAAACCCCACGCCGCGCAAATCAAGCAAAATTAAATCCCGATCATTTACGATGTCTGTAAATTGACTTATGAATAGATCAGTTGCCACAAGCGTGTGCCCTCCCGGGCCGCCATTCAAGTAGACAAGTGGATCTTTTGCAGGGTTACTGCTCCTGCTGGTTACAACAGCCACATGGACCCGGATCGTTTGATCGGGCTGTTGTCGATCTTCAGGAACGATGAGATAGCCACAATTCACTTCCTCGACTGTGCGGAGCTCAAACGCACAATCGGCCGGTTCAAATATTGCTTCATAGTCAACAGGCGTCTCAGTGGGCACTAAAGTTGCTGTAGGTATGGTTGTTGGCTCAGTTGAAGGTGCAGTCTCAGTTTCGGCCGGTATTTCAGCCAGTTCTTCTTTGGGTGGCGGCTCTAAATCTGCACAGGCAATCAGCATCCCTGATATAAATACCCACAGTGCGTACTGTATGATCTTTTTAAACACGGCCATCTCCTCAAAATAAGCAGGCAACTATTACTCTAAAACCGCCAATCGGTCACTTCTAAATTATTGAAGAATTCAAAATCTTTCAGATTCAATGTCACTAACTTTAGATTATGATGTATTGCAGTAGATGCAATCTGACTATCTACAAATGTAGGTGGCAATCCCAAAGCAGTTAATCTTACTCTTTCAACTGCATGAATTTCTGCCACTACTGATGAATACAAAAGAATTTCCATTGTTGGCTTGATGACATTTTCTAAATAACTTTGTATGGCATCCTTTCGCTTAGATTTAGGCAAACGTAGACACCCAAACCAAAGTTCATGCCATATTACGGCCGAAATAAAGCATTCTCCACTGTGCTTATTGAGTTTTTCAAGAATGGCTTGATTTGGCTTTTGCTTGAGCGGCTCTAAAACAATATTCGTATCCAGTAAAAACAAAATAGAGGTCCCTATCTAAAATCTACATCCCGGCCGACTGTTTGATCCCTCTCAAACAAATCATCGGTGATTGCTAGCTCACTCAAATCATGTTCAGACTTAAACGCCTCATACGCCTCTGCAAACGTAACCCTCTCTCCCTTTAGCTTGCGATATTCATCCATCGACAAAATCACAGCCACCGGAACACCTCGGCGGGTAATTTCCACCGGATGTTGCTCTGCTTCTTTCACCACAGCCCCAAATTTATTTCGTCCTTCTGCGATTGTGATTTTAGTCATTTGGCACCTCAAAAAACAAAATAGCCATCTAGATGGCTATTTAAGTCTTAGGTATATGATTTTGTCAATTACAGGAACTACTTCACTACGCCCGCATCCGTTCATTTTGCGGATCAAACAGACAGTCCGCTTCCACCTGCGCCGGATATCGCTCTGTCAAATACTCAACCTCAAGCTGAGTCCCCGGCTTGGTGTACTCAATCGGTAAGTAGCCAAAGGCGATGTACTTGCCCACGCTGTACCCGTAACCACCGGTCGTGATTTGCCCCACCACTTTGCCGCTGCTACCGTTTGTGCCAAACACCGGCTCATTCCCCGTTGGCACGGCCGCTGGAGAATCGATGCTAATCGTCACCAAGCGCCGTTTCAGGCCGTTGGTTTTGATATCAGCCCGGATCGCCGTTAGCGCCTCTTTGCCCACAAAGTCAGATTCTTTCTTGAGCTTTACTATCCAGCCCATACCCGCTTCATATGGATTGTGTTCGGTGTAAATGTCACCGCCCCAGACACGATACCCTTTCTCAACCCGCATCGAGCGCATCGCACCTACACCGCACTGCACCAAGCCAAACTCTTGCCCGGCCTCCCACAGCTCATCACGGATGGCGAGTGCCTGATCCATTGGCATGTGGAACTCCCAGCCGAGCTCACCGACGTATGAGATGCGCATCGCAAAGACGTTGGCCATCCCGATTTCAATATTTTGCCAGGTGTAAAACGGGAACCCTTCGTTCGAGACATCGGCCGTGGTTACTTTCTCCAGCACCTTGCGCGCGTTGGGGCCGAACAGCCCAATCGCCGCATAGGTTTTTGATTTTTCAGAGATGGTGACGTCAAAGCCGTCTGCGTGTTGCTCAAACCACGCTTTTTCCAATGGCATCGTGGCGTTTCCGGTAAAGACCCAATAGGTCTCGTCATCGTTGCGAGACACGGCCACATCACGCTTGATACCACCTTTTGGTGTACACAGCAGTGAGTAAACCACATTCCCCACCTCAAAATTCATTCGATTGGTGAACATGTAGTCCATGAATTTTTCAGCATTCGGCCCTTCCACTTCAATGATGGCGAGGCTGGTGAGGTCAAACATGCCAACTGAATCACGCATCGCAAGATGTTCCGCACCTTGCACCCGGTCCCAGTATTGAGCCCCCCAGCCTTCACGAGCAGGGACTTGGTCTTCATATTTTTCGAGCAACCGCTGGTTTTCGTTAATCCAGTAAGGGATTTCAAGCCCGGCCGCATTGAGCAACTGCGCATTTTGCTCTAAATGCCTTATGTGGAGCGGGCTGTGGCGAATGTTGCGCGGATAGCTCGACCACTGAGCCGGATGGATCACATCATGTACTTCTTTGTACGCTTTGGCACTTGAAACCGAAATAAATTTATCCGTCGTTTGGTAGTCCAAGAAGCGATTCACATCGATACCGCGCATGTCCACGCCCGGCTCACCGTAGGTCATCCATTCTGCAATCGCTTTACCCGCCCCACCGGCGTTGGTAACCCACAGCGCGGCCGCTACCCAAAAGCCGCCCACCGGCGTCTCACCCATAATCGGCATCCCGTCCACCGTGAACGAAAACATCCCATTGATTTTGTAGGGGAAGGAAACACCGTCCTGCCGCAAGCACGGCATCGTTTCATTGGCGATGCGATGAGCGTCGATCCAGTCTTCTTCGGTGAATGGATGATCGGCCGACTCCCCTAACGCCCTCGGGTCAA
>JBCCSO010000485.1:0-4343 GCA_039199965.1 Chloroflexota bacterium
ATCTAGGTTGGGCAGTATGAATAAAAGTTGACAAACGATCACAGCCCAAAAGATCAAGTAAGCAAGCAAACCAACTATACCGGTTTCCGCCAGCAAATTAATGTAGTAATTGTGCGCATGACCTAGCGAGCGTTCCCAGGTGCCTACAAAATGATCTGGGTAGGCAGCATCGTAATTACCAAAGCCAACACCAGTCCAAATATTTGACTCAAACATGCTGAATGCAGCCTGCCAAAAAGCTTGACGCTCCAAAACAGCAAAATTTGCGGGGCTCACTTCTTGGTCTCTGACAGGAATAAACTCGATCTGTGTAGAACTGGCCAGACGAGATGTGATTGAATTTGGCAGGAGACCACTTTGCCAGAGAATAACAATTCCCAAAATGGCTGTCAAAATGAGCAATATGCCAGTTTTGCGGTCCTTTGGCAGAAAAAGTGTGATAGTAGCCAATCCAGCTACAGCCGCTAACCATGCGCCACGCGACCATGAAGCGACGAGGGCCACACCAAACAAAAGAATGATGACTATGAATCCAGCCGTGGGGAGCCAGTGTAGGTTTTCATCCTGTAACTTTTGTTTGGGTTGAATAAAATGCATCAGCCGGTTGGTCAGGCTAGGTAAGATCAGCCCGGTAAAAAATACAAAGTGCCAAGCTATGTAACCACCGAATGGATTAGGCTGCTCAAATGTACCAAAGGCTCTAGAAAATCGGCCGAGAATCTGGAATGATTCTGGGCCATTGGGGTTAACAAACTGCGAAATGCCAATGATAGATTGGCTCAACCCACCAATAACCAAGAAGGAAACGGGCAACCAAATGCCATGGTTTAATAGCTGCCAATCTTTTGCTGCGTACCTAGTTAAATCAAGGCAAATCAGCATCATTAGACCAAGCTGTATCCACTTAATGACTTCTTTGGCACCATCGGCCGTTGATAGTGCCGGGAGTGTTGTAACTATCATCAAACCTGCAAACAACAGCAGCCATGTAAAGCTCTTTGCCTGCGGAAAGCAAACCTCTCTTTTAATGAGCCTTGTCAAAACCCACAGCGCAATCAAACCGATAAACGCTATCTGACCCAGCGAAATAGGCAGAAACCCAACAAACGGTATGCCAGCGCGGGCTTCGTAAGCAGCCAGTGGAGCAAACATTAATACGAGTGGTATACCCATAACAGGGTGTCTTAAAAGTAGAAGCAGGCCGGCTGTGGCGGCTACTCCAAGAAATAGCCCAATGAGCCAATTCAATGGAGCAACCCACACTAGAAAAGCTGCAGCCAAACTCAGCAAAACACCCAAAGCCAATATGTTTTTTTGAATTTGACCAGTAAAACTTAAATGTTCTTGGTTTTTAGGATAAATACTTTCCATAAAAAAACCCTGTCTGCAGCAACAAACAGGGTTAGTTAATTCAAAATCTGCTTGTTATTCTATATTCGCGGTTTGAAATATTCGATAGTCTCACGCAAGCCATCCATCAGCTTGACTTTGGGTTCCCAATTCAGAATTGACATCGCTTTCGTATTGTCCGGCCGACGCACTTTTGGATCATCAGTAATCCGATCATCGGTGGGTTCAATAAAATGAATTTCTGACTGACTGCCTGTTGCTTCTAGAACAGCTTCGGCAAATTCTAAAATCGTAATTTCCGAAGGGTTCCCGATGTTGACCGGATAATTTTCTTCACTATTGAGAAGTTTGTAAATACCTTCAATTAAATCACTGTAATATTGAAATGAGCGGGTGCGGGAGCCATCACCATAAACGGTCAGTGGTTTGCCGGTAAGCGCTTGATAAATAAAGTTTGGCACCACACGGCCGTCATGCAGCCTCATACGTGGACCATAGGTATTAAATATCCGAACGATGCGCGTTTCAACACCGTGATACCTATGATATGCCATCGTCATAGCTTCAGAAAAGCGTTTTGCTTCATCATAAACACCGCGTGGTCCAATTGGATTGACGTGCCCCCAATAGGTTTCAGGTTGAGGATTCACCTGCGGATCACCATATACTTCAGACGTGGAAGCTAAGAGAAACTTTGCACCTTTGGCTTTCGCAAGCCCCAAAGCGTTCATTGTACCAATTGAGCCTACCTTCATTGTGGGGATAGGATGCTCGAGATAGTCAATAGGGCTGGCAGGTGAGGCAAAGTGGAGCACAGCATCTAAGTCACCGCTGACGTGAATATAGTTTGAGACGTTGTGCTTGACGAAGGTAAATTTGTCACTGCCAAACAGATGCTCAATATTTTGCACATTACCGGTCAGCAAATTATCCATTCCGACAACTTCGTAACCTTCTTTTAAAAATCTGTCGCTCAAATGTGACCCCAAAAAGCCGGCCGCACCTGTAATTAGTACACGCATAAAAATAAATCTCCGTTGAAGTTCTGTATAGAGTTAGATCACAGTTGGGCACATTCAAAAAGCTTTGAACAGGCCACTTCCGAAATCTAGCTATGGTTCTTTTTAATCACATGGAAGTGTGGCTTCAAAGCCTGTAGGCGAAGAAAAATTCTATCACAATTATATGTCGTCAAACATTAAGGGGGTACAAGCGGTTAACATTTTCGGACTATGCCCGTGCGTAATTTTCAAAAATATTATTTTACTAAACTTCCTTAGCAAATAGAGGAATCAATTTAACCTTGGGCAATGCTCTGGTCAATTTCCAGATTGTGTTACCGGCTTGGTGAGACATCGGCCAGAGCAATTGTGCGAACATAAGTCAGGTTACCTATAAGTTTAGTTTTTAAAATGGCAAAGGTTTAGGCGTCTGTCTCATGCTAGCATATAGAAATGATTATTTAATCGGCTGATAACGACCAAGCAGGCTCATTTCGTTTTTGAGTTGAAAATATACCCAACCCCATGAACGGTCGTCAATACCTCTGGTTTGTTTGGCACTTCTTCAACTGCTTGCCGAATCCACCGGATATGAACATCCAACGTTCGCGTGTCACCAAGATACGTTGTTTGCCAAACTTTTTCCATAATATCTTGCCGACTAACAACATGATCAGCATTACGCATAAGTAACTCTAACAACAAGGTTAATTTTGGTGTAAGCTGCTGCTCCCCTTTGCCCGGCACTTCTATAGCTCCCTTCTCTAAGAACAATTTAAAATTACCAACAGGTACCACGCTGTCTTTGTCTTCATTTGCAGGCAACAGCTGGATAACGCGATTGTTCAGCTTGCGAGCGGTGAACGGTTTGGCAAGATAGATGTCTGCCTCGATTGATTTATTTTCTTTGTCTGGAGCCGAACGACTGTGGATTAGAGGAATTCTCGGCAGCTCTTGACGAATACGCCGACACATTCTAACTCCAGAAGATCGCATGGTTGAAGCATCAAATACAATGATATCTGGGGCTTTATATCGGGCAGACGCAAGTGCGTCTGATCCAGTGTGCACGGTCACAATGTTATCCCATTTTTTCCTCAGGAAATTAGATAGAGATTCTGTGCCTGCACGCTTGCCCTCAACCAGCAAGATCCTAATTCCTTCCGATGACATAAGTTTGAATTATAGGTATGGGTAATGTTAAAAACAACCAATTTTTTAACATTTATGGAAAACCGTACCCAAACAGATCAAAAGCTGCAATTTGCATCCCGATTTAAGTTCAAATTAGCATGAATTGATGACCTCGCGCTTCGCCCACCTTCTTTTTCTAAATCTATATTTGCAGATGGCGAAGCTTTAAGTGTTCGTCCTGAGCAATCAGCCAGTTACAGTTGTTTGGTCAAACATTAGCTAAAGGGTTAAAACACAATCTGTAAATGTTCATACATAAGAGGTAAATCTTTCGACAACGGTCTTCCATATGCAGTATAATCCGCGATTGCAATCTTGAACCAACTTGGTTCTAAAACTGGAGTTTTTTATGGCCCATCAAAATGTATTCCCTTTCACCGCGATTGTAGGTCAAGAACGCATGAAACGTGCGCTTATTTTGAACGCAGTCAATCCACAAATCGGTGGTGTATTGATTCGCGGTGAACGTGGTACTGCAAAGTCAACGGCATCTCGTGCTCTATCCCAACTTCTTCCTGAAGGAACATCTTTTATAAACCTACCGGTTAGCGCAACGGAAGACCGCGTTGTAGGTACGCTTGACATCGAAAAAGCGATCCAATCTGGTGAAAAGCATTTTGAGCCCGGTGTCCTTTATCATGCACACGACGGAATATTGTACGTTGATGAAGTTAACCTACTTGACGATCACGTGGTCGACCTGCTGCTAGACGCGGCCGCCATGGGTGTCAACATTGTTGAACGTGAAGGCATCAGCCATAGCCATCCAGCCCGCTTTATCTTGGTAGGAACAATGAA
>JBCCSO010000486.1:0-4332 GCA_039199965.1 Chloroflexota bacterium
ACCCGAACATACCAAAGCCGATCCATGTAGCCACGAGCGAAAACAGATAGCCCAAACGCACATCTATTGGTGACGGGATAATCCAGTCATCCGTATTCTCAATTTCTTCTTTTTTCAGCCGCTTGATATTTAATTCCATACCATTAGTTTAATTTTTTCGGTTCTTGATCAAAAGCATCTAAAAGTCATGGCTAAAGCACCCGTGTGCTTTACAATTGACACCATGAAAAATGTAGATTTCGGATCGATTGAAAGCCTTTTAACCCACCTTGAGCGGTCAAATGACCTGACCAATGCGGTTTTTCAAGGGCTCGACCTGACTCAAATTGTTGACCAACTAAAGGGTGCCATCCTAAATAACAACACGCTGCTAGGGTGCAAATGCAATCCTGAGGTGATGGCTCTGCTTGAAGAGCCCCTTGTTTTTCCACGTCTGCCCGACCTGCCCTTTGATCCGTATCGAGGAACTTTGTACACGGCCGAAGAGCTTCTAGGTAATTATCGGCCGGGAGAGGCTGAAAGCTATTATGAAACGGTTGATGGGAAAACCTACAAACAATTTGTCGAGCAAGGAAAAGCGGAAGCGATGGACATCATGGTCACACTGGCCCGCAGACTGCACGACCACGCCATTACAGACGCCCTCCAAGAATTTCTGCAAGGCAAAAAGGTGGTTGCCGTTATGGGCGGTCACTCCATGCTGCGCGATGATCCAAATTATTTGGAAGTAGCCCGTTTAGGGCGTGACTTAGCCAGAGCAGGATTTTTGCCCACAAGCGGCGGTGGTCCCGGTGCGATGGAAGCCACCCATGTCGGGGCTTGGTTTGCTGAACGGGCGGATGACGAACTAGTTGACGCCGTCTTGATGCTGGCTCAAGCTCCGCTTTACAAACCGAAAGACAGATGGCTTGACACCACGTTTGCAGTTAAAGAGAAATACCCGCTCACGTCTGAAACAGCTTGCATGAGCTTAGGCATCCCCACATGGCTGTATGGGCATGAGCCACCCACCGGATTTGCAACCCATATCGCTAAATATTTTGCCAACAGCGTACGTGAAGATGGTTTGTTAGCTATTGCCAAAAATGGAGTCATTTTTTCACCCGGCAGTGCAGGCACCATCCAAGAAATCTTTCAGGATGCCACGCAAAATCACTATGAAGTATTTGGGCATCCTAGCCCGATGATCTTTTTTAGAGAGCAATTCTGGACACACCAAAAGCCGATCTATCCGCTGTTGCATCAATTGGCTGAAGGTAAGAGCTATCAAAAGTACCTTAGCATCACTGACAGTCGCGAAGAAATAATTGAGCAAATAATCCGCTTTGATGGGTCTCAGTTGAAATCCGGCTGATATTGAACCATCGGAAATCATGCAGTGATGATTCTATTTTTTGAGCTTATAATTTAACGATGGCGTTCCTGTTAACCACTAAATTAGTCCCCCCCAAACGACCGCAGTTTTTTGTGAGCCGTACGCGCCTGAACCAGATCTTAGACAGCGGCCGACGGAGTCGTTTGGTTTTGGTCACAGCCCCGGCCGGTTACGGGAAAACAACTCTGGTTACTTCATGGTTGGCAGATCAGGAAGAGATCAGCAAGGCATGGCTTTCGCTCGATGAATTTGATGATGATCCAGTTCGTTTTCTACGCTACTTTATCGCCGCGTGGCAAACCCTCAACCCCGATATTGGGGCGATCGCACAAGCGTCTATGAGCGGCAGCACGACCGGTCTGCTGGATGGCGACCCTCACAGCCTGCTGATCCCGCTCATCAACGACTTGGCACTACAGACCCAGCCATCTGTGCTGGTGCTAGATGACTTACACCAAATCAGAAATCCGTCGATTCAAAAATTGCTGAGCTTTTGGATTGAAAACGCCCCATCAAACACTCAGATTATCGCCACTACCCGTCACGAGCCAGAACTCCCTTTATCACGCTGGCGAGCGCGCGGTCAGCTGACTGAAATCGGCCCGACGGTGCTCCAGTTCACACAAGAAGAGACAGTTTCATTCTTAAGGGACGAGATGAAGCTAACGGTTAGTGATCGGTATTTGGATCAGCTAATGGACAAAACAGAAGGCTGGGCCGCTAGCCTGCAACTGATCGCCTTATCATTGCAGGGGCAAGCCGATACAGATGCAGCACTTGCTCGATTTGCGGGTAACCATCGCTACGTCGTGGACTATCTGATTGATGAGGTTCTGGCAGCAGAGCCAACTGAAATTCAACATTTTCTGAAAAACACAAGCATTTTGACCCGGCTAACCCCATCCCTGTGTAACGCCCTTACCGGCCGTCACGACAGCCAAGAGGTGCTATTAACCTTAGATCGTAGAAATTTATTTATCACGGCCGTTGACCAATCGGGAACCAATTTTCGCTATCACCCGCTGTTTGCAGACACCCTGCGGCAGCAGCTTGAAAAGTCTGAGATTAGTCAGGTCAACCAACTGCATCAGCGCGCATTCCATTGGTTTGCAGAACACGGCAATGAGGTGGAAAGCATCAAACATGGGTTGGCGGCCGAGCTGTTTCATGACGTAGCAAACCTGTTGAACGAATATGCAGACACGGCCGTTTGGCAAAACAACCAAGCGTACAAAGTTATCGAGTGGTGTCGACTTATCCCGTTTGAGGTGCTAAACCAGTATCCTCGCCTGATGCTTGATTATGGCTGGGGGATGCTCATGGGGGGGGCAAGAGATGAAATCGTTGCATACGCTGAAAGAATTGAACCCTACATTCGCAGCACCAACATTGAGTCCTATCAAATTGAGTTTGACACGCTGAAAACTGAAGGTTCAATCCTACAAGATGATCTCAACGATGCGCTTGAGAAATTAAACGGTATTGATTACGCCGGTCTGCGTTCAGCCTCATCATACGCAGTCATTCGACAAGTACAAGGGTATATTAATCGTCTCGATGGTAATATCGCCATTGCCGAAGAGGCACTGATTGATGCAAGAGTGGTAAGTCGGGAACAAAACAATTTGGTTCTGTGGCTTGGCTCAACCGGAGATTTAGCAGATGCATACCGGATTGCAGGCAGGCTAAACGATGCTGAAGAGGTTTTTTCAGAAATGCTGGCGCGCATCCCGAATGCTCAGCACATGATTTACGGCTCTATTCAATATGCGATGATCAATCACAGCATGGTGTACTTGCGCCGCAATCAGCTAGCTGACGCGCTTGATTTGGCACAGCAGGGTTTAATCAATACTCACTCACATTTAAACCCAAACATGCTGGGCCGATTTGCTCTTAAATCTTTGGCGTACATTCGGCAAGCTCAGGGTGAAAGCCAACAGGCACTTGATCTAATTGATGAAGCGATTCGGGGGCTACAGCAAAGCAAAAACCAGCGGCTTAAAGAGGTGTTTACGGCCCATGAGGCGAATCTGCATTTGATACAGGGGCAGCCCAGCAAAGCAAAGCACTGGGCGGATGGCTTTATAAAGGATCGGCCGTCTCACCATACCCGGTATCAGCATCACGAGCTAAAGGTAATTTTCGGCCGCTGGCTTCTGAGCCAAAGCCCAGACGAATCGCTGGCATATCTTCAGTTGTGCGCGGATGAGGCCATACAAAACAATTGGGGTGACAGCCGGCTCCAGTGCGTGATTTTACAGGCGATCGCCTATCAGCAGCTTGGCAAGATGGATAGTGCTCTCGAACAGACTCAAAAGGCGGTTGTGCTGGCTTCTCCAGAAGGGTTTGTTGAACCTTTCGTTACTGCGGGTCGGCCGATGGTTGAGCTTTTACGCTTGCTGCTGCAGCGTGGTGGAAACAAAGAGCAAATCGGCCAAATCCAAGCTGCATTCCTGCCAAGCAATCCGGTACAAGCCTTGCTTGACCCCCTAACTAAACGAGAGATGGAGATATTGCGGCTGATGGCGGCCGGGCTATCCAACCCGGAAATTGCAGAACAGCTCATTATTGCAACTGGCACCGTCGCACGGCATACAAACAATATTTTCAGCAAGTTAGATGTCCGGAATCGTACAGAAGCTACTCTTAAAGCACGCGCCCTCAGCTTAATTGGATGATCTGAAACGTGGATTTCAGATCATCCGGCCTGCGACCTGTTAAGTTTTCCCACCATCGACAAGAATTCGAATCCGCTTATCTTTTTCTGGCCAAAAAGCGAGCGTTCCTTTTAGCTTGGGCGCTTCGGGAATCGGGTCAGGATAATACCAGACAGTGTTTTCAAAACGGTCATCACCAACTACAAGGTTGTAATAAGCAGCATCACCTTTGTACGGGCAGTGTGAGCTTGCATCACTTTCTTCCAAGAAAAGCGGGTTAACATCTGCGGCCGGTAT
>JBCCSO010000487.1:0-4328 GCA_039199965.1 Chloroflexota bacterium
TCCAGCACATTCCGGCCGACGCTCAGCGCATAAATGGGCAAAAACGCTTTGGCCGTGTAGGTTACCATGTTGTTGACCGCTTCAAAACTCCCGGCTAGCCAAACGGCTGGAGTCATGGCGGCTGTTCCTAGCCCTGACTTAACCTCGCGCCATAACGATAATTTTTGACTCGTTCTGACACCATGGTTTAGACGATGATCAGGCAAAAGCAGTACTGGAATTAGAGCGAAAAAGCTGAGCAGGCCGATGATGGTAAAAACCTCAACCGGCTGTTGAGTGAGCAGAAAGAATCCGGCCAAGGCTGGCCCCAAAATGTACCCTCCTGTGCGGCCTATGCTAAATAGCCCTACTCGCGCTGCTCGATTTTCAGGGGCCAGCTCAACCACCATTGCCATACTGACTGGCCCATAGATAGCTGTGGCAAAGCCATGAATAAGTCGAACAGCTACAAGTTGTTCAGGTGATGTAGTGAACTGGTACACAAACGGTATCCCGATAAAAAAGCTGGTGCCGATTAAGAGCCATAACCGTCGACCGTGACGATCAGAAAGCAAGCCCACCAATGGTTTAAAAACCAATCCTGTGACTGTTGACACAGATGCAATAAAGCCCAAGTAGATTTCATCTGCCCCCAGTGTGGCTGCGTACAAAGGCAGTAGGGGAGTCTTGCCCATCTGGTAGGCGGTCCTGGCGATAAAGTCTGCAAGGGTTAACAAAATGAGTTGTAGGCTTGATTGGTTTGGTAGCTGTGGTAGCGCGCGGGAAGTAGGCCAGTTGTCGAAAAGTGATTGCTTTTTAACTTGCTCTTGTTTGATCATGAAGCACCGAATTTTCGGCCGAAATTTTTAGATTGGCAAATCAACCTTAAATTTCAGATACAATTCGCCCTATGCAAATTCTGAACATAGATGGCCTCCCGCCGCGAACCTCAAAAGGACAACTTATGCGCTTGCTGATCGAAGATGGCAATGTGCGCAAACATCACATTGGCCGATTAGTGACTAAAGGACGAGGTGCAACGGTTGAAATTACCGGTGGCGACATCTCTAAGGTTGTGACGCTGTTAGACGGCAATCTAGTTGGCACTCGTCAAATACGGGTCTGGACCGATGCCCAGCAGGGGGAAGACGACCACTTTGATCAGCTACTGAACTGGCTTGCGTTAGAAGCCACAGCCGAAAGCCAAAATGTGGCCCGCAATATTGGATCAGGAAACCGCCTAGCCTTAGAGAAGTCGATTCGTCGCTTGGTCGTTCGGAGTGAGGATGTAGGATTAGGGGGCAAAATCTTGGTTAAGCTAGGGCCTCGCAATGAAAACAAGCCGCTACCGTGGAGCCGACTGACATCTGGTGTGCCTGTGATTTTGAGTGAAGAGACGGCCGAAAAAAATCAGCCTACACGCACATGGAGAGGGCTGATCAGCCGCATCAGCAAAGAAACAGTTGTGGTGGCACTGAGTCGTATCCCAGAAAGTGACAGCCCCACATTCAGAATTGATGCGGCCGATGATGAAGTCGGCCGGGAGCGTATGAAACGGGCTCTGAGCCGGGCCATCGCCGCTAAAAACGACCGGCTGGCCGACCTGCGCGATGTGCTGCTGGGCAAGACTGAACCAACTTTTTATCGAGATATGGGAAACAAAAATCAATTTGATGCTTTGACCGAAGGGCTGAATGCTGCCCAAAAAATAGCGGTGAAACATGCCCTGTCTGCCAGCGATGTGGCCATCATTCATGGGCCACCGGGGACGGGTAAAACAACAACGGTAACAGCTTTAATCGCGGCCACTGTGGCCCAAAAAGAGAAAATTCTGGCCTGTGCCCCCAGCAATTTAGCCGTCGACAACATCGCCGAACGACTGCTTGCACGTGGGATCAGCATCGTTCGCATTGGGCACCCAATCCGTATTTTAGAATCTTTACATGCGGTGACGCTAGATAATTTGGTTGAAAAACAGGGAGATTACCAGCTTGCCAAAAAGCTGCGTCGTGAAGCGAGCGGGCTGCACACAGATGCTAGCCGATGGAAGCGAGCTAAGCCGGAGCGGGGTGAAAAAGCCGCCATGCGGCGCGAGGCGCGGGAAATGGAAGATGAGGCGCGCAAGCTGGAAAGTATGGCGGTGGAACAGGTGTTGAACGAGGCCCAAGTCATCCTTTCAACCCTGACCGGTATCGACAGCGCTATTTTGGGGCAGCGGCAGTTTGACTTATGCGTGATAGATGAGGCGGGACAGGCGACAGAACCGGCCGCGTGGATACCATTGGTGCGGGCCAATCGGGTGGTACTGGCTGGCGATCATCAGCAACTACCCCCCACTATTTTGTCCGATGAGGCTCGCAGGGCCGGATTGGGTGTGAGCCTGCAGGAGCGTTTGGTGAATCAAGACAAAACGCTGGACAACCTGCTGGCTAAGCCATTGGCTAAACGGCTTGATGTGCAGTATCGGATGCATCGTGACATTATGGCGTTTAGCTCGGCTGAATTTTATGAGGGCACGCTGCTAGCAGATCGGGCTGTGGCGGGACATCTGCTCAAAGACTTAGACGGTGTAGCCGAAACTGATCTAACTCGCACGCCGGTCACGATGATTGACACGGCCGGAGCCAGCTATGATGAAGAATGGGACAAAGAGACCCGCAGCCGCAAAAATGAGCAGGAAGCGGGATTGGCCATTAAGCAGGCACAAGAGTTGATTGAAGCTGGGCTGACTGCGGCCGATATCGCCATCATCACCCCATACTCTGCACAAGTTAGCCACTTGCGAGATCGACTGGCTGAGGAAAACTTGAACGACATTGATTTGGGGTCGGTTGACGGTTTTCAGGGACGCGAGAAGGAGACTGTCATTATTTCAATGGTCCGATCGAATTCTGACGGGGAGATTGGTTTTCTGGCTGAGCAGCGACGGATGAATGTAGCCTTAACTCGAGCAAAACGGAAGCTGATCATTATTGGGGATAGTGCCACAATTACCGCCGATGAGTTCTTCGGCCGGATGCTGACGTGGGTGGAGCAGGTTGGGGGGTACAAGAGCGTTTGGGAGATGGAGATGTAAATTAAAAGTGGAAAGTATGAAGTGAGAAGGATATTTCTCACTTTCAACCTGCCGCTCTATACTTGCAGCATGAAGCGACGATCTAATTCGACCAAAGTCTGGTCCAGTGATGGCGGCCGCCTGTGTGCCAGCTGCAGTAAGCCTAAAACTGAATGTGAATGCTGGGCCAAGCAATCTCAAAAAATTGACCGTTCTGGGGACGGCATTGTGCGGGTCAGCCGAGAAACAAAAGGACGCAAAGGAAAAGGCGTCACCCTGATTTCTGGTTTGCAAATGACCGAAAAAGAGATGAAGGTTCTGGCCAAAGAACTAAAGAAAAAATGCGGCACGGGGGGCACTGTGGCCAACGGGAAAATTGAAATTCAGGGTGAGCAGCGAGATCGTTTGGTAGAGCTTTTGAGCAAAAAAGGATACAAGGTTAAGCGAGTTGGGGGATAAGCTTAACTGAAAATTTTGGGTTAACGATTGACAAGCATCTTTTGCATTGATAGAGCAATTTTTTACTAAAAACATGATAAACAGCGATGTAGTAGTTCGGCCGGCAGCAAGAGAAGATCTTGATGCCATCATTTACGTTGAAAATCAGGCGATGCCCAACTGGCGCTATGTTGAGCGGGTGTTTGACCAGTTTATGGGGCATGAGAAAGGGGAGTTTAGCGTTGCAGAGCTAGACGGCCGGATTGTGGCCTGCGCTAAGTTTACCGTTTTGCCCGATGGCTCTGCGTGGGTTGAAACGCTGCGCGTAGATTCAGACTATCAGGGGCGGGGCATCGGGAAAGCGCTTTACAATCGTTTTTTTGAGATAGCTAAAGAGCAAAGCGTCAGCACGGTGCGCATGTACACCGGCATGCAGAACAAAGTGAGTCGCGGGCTGGCGGAGCATTTTGGCTTTGCTCTGGATGCCTCTTTCTACGGCGCAAACTTTGCGCTGGGTTCAAGCCATCCGATAAAACCAAATAGCTTCAAACCGGTAAGAGATGCAAACGTAGCGGCCGATCTCATCATGCCGCTGTCTGAGGCTTGGAACGAGTTCATGGTGATGAACCGGACGTTCTATAAGATTACGCCAGAGCTGTGCGGCTATTTGGTGGATAACGGTCGGGTGTATGCAGACGCTGGTACAAACTCTGTGATTGCGTTCGGGGCGCGTTTTATGCCTGATGTGTCGCAGCATATCGGTTTGTATGGGGGTGATGCGGAGGCTTGCCTTGATTTCGCGAAGTCATTGGGGCAAGAGCGGGCTCAGAGTTTGGCCTGTCTGTTCCCGGTTAAA
>JBCCSO010000488.1:0-4322 GCA_039199965.1 Chloroflexota bacterium
ATTGAAATTGTGGCAGACTACAGCAAACTAGAAGAAGTCCGGCTGATGATTTTGCGCACCTGCGTTGAGGTACTGCGCAACACCAGCGATGAAGATTGCGTCCCGGCCAAGTTGTTATAAATCAGATACCTGTCTCGCCTTCGTCAGGTTCCGTGGAGACATTCAGGGTACGCGCATTTGTAGAGGCTATGTCACCCCTAAAGGGGTGGCTCGCCTCGAAAACACCAATATTGCAATCGGGCTAAACACCCACAGGACCTTCACTCAAAACGTGTTTAGCAACTGTGAGAGCGCACTTCGACAGGCTCAGAGCTCCTTGTAAGTGAAAGTCGTAACCTAAAAACTCAGCCTTCTCAGGGCCTCGGCGGTCGCATAGCTTTTAGCGACCGCTGAGGCGCAGGAGTTAGCTGAGGCAATTGAACAATGGTGACTGTTGCCCAAAACGAATGAGGAATATGTGTAGGCTCTAAGAGCATCAGAAAAAGAAATGTTAATTAGCTTCGCTTCTTGAGCGGCCGGAAATCAAACACCCCTTCAATCTGAGTCGGGTCCTGATCATCTGAAAAGATTTTGTGTTTAACAACTTTTTGTGTCCCGGTTACAGGTAAGCTGTCTACAAACAGCAGCCAGCCAGGAGCCTTGTAGTAGGCCAAGTTCTCAAAACAATATTGAAAGATTGCTTTCGCAATCGCTTCATCGGTTGAGGCGTTGGGAGCAGGCACGATACACACAAACACCTCTTCGTCGCGCAGATCATCAGCCACAGCGAGGCAGGCCACCTGCCCCACCACTGGATGTCCCTGAATCACAGTCTCCACTTCGGCCGCTGCAATATTCTCACCCGACCGGCGAATGATGTTCTTTTTGCGGTCAACAAAATAGATCATACCGCTCTCATCCTGCATGACCGTATCACCCGTGTGGAACCATCCACCCCGCCAAGCCTCTTCGGTCGCTTCCGGTTTATTGAGATAGCCCAAAAAGGCCCATTTGCGCGGCGTTTCGGCCGAATGGCGTACCAGCATTTCACCCGATTGCCCGAGCGGAACATCTTCATCATCTTGACTGACTACACGCACTTCTAACCCCGGCTGCGGTCGGCCGATGGCGCGCGTATCGATTTGGCGTGGCTCGTGGTTGTCGGTCAGAATGCGGCAAAACTCAGTCATCCCCCAAATCTCAACCAGAGGAAAGCCAAATCGCTCTTCAAACGGCCGATGCAACGTCGGTTCCAATCCTGCCCCAATGCCTAATTTAACCTGATGGTTTCTATCCTCGGCCGAAGGGAGCGTGTTCATTAAAATTGGGATCACCGCTCCCAAATAATGCACAATCGTTGCCTCAGTCTCACGAATTGCGGGCCACCACTTTGACGGGCTAAAGCGGTCCGGTTGGATTTGGCAGTTACCGGTCAACATCATCCCAAAAAGTGAAACAATGCCTGCATTGACATGGAACAGTGGAAGTGGATTCAGCAGCCGCTCTTGGCCTTCTTTAAATCTTAAATAACCACCTCGGTTTACATACCAGTGACCCAAGACAAGCTCGTATTCATGCCCCATGCGGCACCCTTTGGGTCGACCGGTGGTGCCACTGGTGTACAGCAAGCTAGCCTCTGTTTCTATTGTCACATCACCAGAGTTAGGAGGTGGCGTAAGCGCTTGGGGAATGTTTAACCACATCTTTTCAAGCCACACAACAGGCATCTGCTTCCCAGATTCAATTAACCCCTCATCAAATTGGGTTTCCCGTCTGGCTAAAACGATAGCAAGGTCTGCGTCTGAATCCTGAAGCAAGTAGGCGATTTCGGCCGGGCGATAATCTGGATTGATCGGCACAATTGATATACCCAATGAATTGCAGGCCAGTTTAACCAACACAAATTCTGGCTGGTTTTCAAGCAGCAGGGCAACCCGATGACCGTGACCGTATCCGGCCGAAGTTAGGCGCCGCTTTATGACATCTACCTGTTCCCAAGCCTCCGCATAGGTTAGCTGATACCCTAATGGGTAATACGGCCGGTCTGAATCGCTGGGCACCATCAAAAACAGATTTGACGCATATTTTTTTGCGGCCTCTTGAAAAGCGTCCCCTATCGTTTTTCCTTCTGCAGAAATCATAAAATTATTTTCTCAAAACATCGTTTCAAAATTGCCCATGAAATTAAACGACCCTATACTCACAACCATATGCACTCCCCTTTTTATTCAATTGATGAAGCACGGTCTCGTGCACAAAAACGGTTGCCGAAAATTATATTTGATTATATTGATGGTGCCGCTGGGAATGAGCTTGCTAAAGCCCGTAATCGAGAAGCCTTCCAAGAGATTTATCTTCAAGCCAGAGTATTGGTGAATGTGGATCAACGGAGCCTAAAAACAAGTTTTCTGGGCAAATCGTGGGGATTACCATTTGGTATTGCCCCGATGGGGTTGTGCAACCTTGCTTGGCCACGAGCGGACCAAATGCTAGCCCAAGCGTCCAAAGCGTACAACATTCCGGCCGCACTATCGACGGCCGGGTCGACTTCAATTGAAGATTTTGGCACACAAACAGGGCAAAACGGCTGGTTTCAGCTGTATGTGGGTGGCGCAGAAGTTCAGGCGATGGGCTTGGTTTCAAGGGCGGAGCAAGCCGGATATGATACGCTTGTATTTACGGTGGATGTCCCTCAAGTTGCACCCAGGCGTCGCGACATGCGCAATCAGTTCGTCATGCCATTCAAGATCGGCCCTAAGCTATTCTGGGACTTTGCAACCCATCCACGCTGGTCAATCACCTCGCTTTTGGCCGGAGCACCCCGACTGGCTAACTTCCCCAACGCCAACTCAAAGCAGGATGGTTGGGACAGAAACAGCGGCCGGGGGAAAATTGATTTTCCATTTTTGGCCCGCTTGCGAGAAAAATGGCCCCACAAGCTGATCGTCAAAGGGGTGACCCATGCGGATGATGCCAAACGGATTCAAGCGGCCGGTGCAGACGCGATCTGGGTATCTAATCACGGCGGCCGTCAGCTCGCCAGTTCGCTCCCGGCGATCCACATCCTGCCAAAAGTCAGAGCGGCCGTGGGCAATGATTACCCGCTCATGTTCGACAGCGGTATCCGTAACGGAGAGGACGCGGTTAAGGCACTGGCACTGGGTGCTGATTTTATCATGCTGGGTCGGCCGTTTTTGTGGGGTGTCGCGGCCGGTGCACAGGATGGCTTGAACAACGTAATTGATTTGATGGCAAACGAGATTAGTGTAGCAATGGCACAGGTGGGGAAAGTCTGCATCGAGGAAATTGATTCAGATATTTTAGTGAAAAGTATGAAGTAGAAAGTATGAAGTCGCGCGAACAGCTATCCTTTCAGGACTTTCGCTTGCAAGGAGCGCTGAGCCTGTCGAAGTGCGCTCTCGCAGTTGCTGAACTCGTTTAGAGCGAAAGCCCCAACTTCTTACTTTAAACTTCATACTTTCCAACAAAGGAGTTCCGCCATGAAAATACGCGGTGGTGCATTGCTCGCAAGGGCATTTCAGGAAAAAGGGGTCGATCAAGTTTTTACACTGAGCGGGGGATTTTGTAATCCGGCCCTTGAAGGGTTTATGCAATGCGAGATTCCGGTCATCAACTCTCCACATGAGCAAGTTGCGGGCCATTTGGCTGACGGTTTTACCCGTATCAACCGCAAACCGGCCGTCTGCTTAGTGGGGCCTGAAGGGTTTGCTAACGCCATCCCCGCCATGATGGAAGCTTGGGGCGAACGGTCGCCGGTTATCTTTATCACGGGATCCAGCACGCTCAAGCGGCAAGGGGCAGGCGGTTTTAAAGAAATTAATGATGTGGCGATTGCGGCCCCACTGACCAAGTACAGCGAGCAGATCACACACGGTGAACGTATTCCTGAGTTTGTTGATCGCGCTTGGAAAATCGCTACGAGCGGTTACCCGGGCCCGGTCCATTTGAGTCTGCCAGTGGACATCATGTTTAGCTCATTTGAGGCAGACAGCGGTCAGGACGAAAGGCCTTTTGATCGGGCCAGCCGCCACATTCCACGCGCGTGGCCCAATCCGGCGGATTTAAAAGTTGTGCATGAAGCACTGACAAAAGCCCAGCGGCCGATCATCATCGGTGGTCACGGGGTTTGGTGGTCTCACGCTGAGAAGAAGCTTGAAGCGGTCGGCCAGAAATTAGGCATCCCGATTTTTAATGTGCCTTATCATCAAGAGCTTTTGGGGGAAGAAAACGAAGCGTACATGGGACTGGCAGACTTTCACCAGTATCACCCATCAAAAGAGGCGATTCATGAAAGTGACGTGGCAATACTGATTGGCGGCCGG
>JBCCSO010000489.1:0-4307 GCA_039199965.1 Chloroflexota bacterium
CGGCTAGGTCGAGCGGTTGAGGAAATTTTGTATCCAGCGATGGAAGACTTTGTGCTCGATATCGTGGTGGGCAAAGGGCCAGGAGCTAAGAATGTGCGCCTCAAACTTCCACGCTTTACGGTAATTGGGGCGACCACTCGGTTGGCACTGCTAACCGCGCCGCTGCGTGCCCGCTTTGGTGCCTTGTACCGGATGGACTTTTATGAGCTAGATGCGGTCACTCAGATTGTGACCCGTGGGGCTCGTATCCTTGAAACTCAGATTGATGAAGACGGTGCCATTGAGATCGCTCGCCGCTCACGTGGAACACCCCGCATTGCGCTGCGCATGCTGCGTCGGGTACGGGACTACGCACAAGTTCGAGGTGATGGCTCGATTGATCTCGCAACGGCTCAAGCGTCCTTGGATCTGCTTGAAATTGATGCACTGGGTCTTGATGATTTAGACCGTCGGGTTCTTGGCTCGATCATTGACAATTTCAACGGCGGGCCGGTAGGTCTGGAAACAATTGGGGCGTCAATTAGTGAAGAGGGTGACACGATTATGGACGTGGTTGAGCCTTACCTGCTCCAGCTAGGGTTTATCGCCCGTACAGCCCGCGGCAGGGTAGCGACCCACAAAGCTTACAAACACATGGGCATTGAAATGCCGGATACGGCCGCTGGTGGCCCCCAGCAGCAATCCCTCTTTCCCAATAACGAATAAAAAGTGACGATTGACGACTAGTTCGTCACCTGCTGTTCGTCGATCTATACTTAATATGACCGAACCTCATCCGCCGAAATCAAAATTCCGTTTCTACCTCGTTAGCATTGTAACGCTAGGCAACCTGTTCTTTGGGCTGCTGTCGCTTGTCTTGGTGTCGGCCGGGCAGCTGCAGGCTGGCGCTATATGCTTGATCTTAGGGGCGATCCTTGACGCGTTTGACGGTTCACTTGCCCGCCGCTGGGAAGTTTTGTCACCATTTGGTGCACAGTTAGACTCACTGGCTGACATGGTTGCCTTTGGGGTTGCTATCTCGTGGCTGTGCTGGAATTGGCTTGTGCCGCAAAACCCCAGCATGTGGCTCCTCACAGGCATCGTCTGTGCCCTGCCTGGCCTGATGAGTGCCATCCGCCTAGCTCGATTCAACTCATCAGAAACCAATCCCAACTTCTTTGAGGGTGTCCCTACTACGGCGATGGCTGGCTTTGTCGTGCTGTTTTTTCTGACCAATGCCAGTCTGTCATACTGGTTTAGTCTGGGAACCGTTGCGTTAGTCAGCCTGCTTATGGTGAGTCGGCTGCCCTATCCAAAACTGAAATATTTTCTGCAGATTGACTATTGGTGGGTGGCCCTTGTTCCGATTACGGGGCTTCTCATCTGGAATCCGGCTGTTGCTGTACTATCCGTTGGGGGAATCTACATCTTGCTTGGCATCGTCTTCCGCTTTGCCAGCTCAGCTTGAGCATTGATCTGTATTTGAATAAGGCTATTTGAGGTGCTTATTGATATTGAGCTACTGTGTAAATACGATTTGTAGCGCTTACAAGTATTCGGCCGAAGCGGCAGATAAATACGAGGACTTACTTTGGTCGGGACTGGATAATTTTCTCAACCTCTGCGGCCGTCAGCGCAACGAGGCGCGCAATTTGAGCATGTGATAGCCCTTCTTGAGCATGCATTCTAAGCACGATTTCTTTAACCCCCTGCTGCTTTCCCTGCTCAATGCCTTGATTAAATCCGATTTCAATCCCTTCCTCCAGCGCGTCACGCCGAGCCCACGCCAGATTTTCCTCTTCCTGCATCGCATACATGCGCCGTTTGTCTAGCTCGTCTAACTCAACAGCGCTTAGATTGATCCGCTTTGCTGCTTCAAGCGCGGTTTGAATTTCTTTAACCTTAGCCATATTTGGGGGAACCTCTCGTAATTTATCTGCTCGGGTGAGCAGGTAAAGCCACATATCTGCAACATCATTAAGCTGTTCAAGCTGTTTGCGGAACTTGGGCAGCTCAACAATTGCAATTCTAAAATCCTGACTATCAGGATACAAAATGTGGTCTGTTGTTTCAAGTAACGCATATTTTGTAATTGGCCGCCCGATTTGATCTGCTTCAGGGTAGACAAAGTTAGCCACAACCAAGCCGATGACCGGCACCAAGCGGCTGTAGTATTCACCCGACTCAAGCTGTGAGCTATAACGTTTGGCGACGTTAAAGATCATCCGCTTAAAAAAGTCCGGCTTCATGCTCATCTGCATTTCGATAATGACGATGGAGCCGTCGTCTAATTCAGCCTGCACATCGACAAAGGTGTCTTTGAGAGACTCAACCTCACCCGGCAGGTAGGGATTTAGAATTGTAACGGTTGAAATCGTGGGATTGCTATCGTACAAAATGGCGTTTAGAAAACTAATGAGCTGAGCCTCGCTGTCAGCCCGGCCGAAGACGATCTTGAAGGCAAAATCAGTTTTGAGATCAATGAAAACAGACATGTTGTGCGCAGAATGTGAAAACTTGTTCTATAGCCTAATTGTAGTCTTGTTGCCTTAATTCAGCTAATTTGAGCAAAGGTAGGCTTGCTCTGGCCGATTTTATGCAGGAATCATATTTATTAAGGACTGAAGTTTAAATAACTGTCCCATCTACAAATTGATTTTTTGCGATTTAACCTTCAGTTTTGGAGGAACGATTAACTGAGTTGAGACATTTATTAAAATCACGTTCCTAAGCAAGAGGATAAAGCTGTCTTTGATAGCCTATGAACTTTAGCTCGCTAGCGATAAGCAACCTGCTGAACAATCATCATGAATCTACATTTTGCTCGGCATCATCTTCCGCTTTGCTGGATCAGCCTGACACTCTGTTTTTTCCAACTCTTCTGCTAGAATCGTACCAATCTTGCTGATGTGCGGTTCTTCAATCATGCGCGAATGGTCGTTTGTCTTCATGACGTGCACGATATTTTCTCCATCGTTTAATGTGTCCCATCCTAGAACTGGATCCATCAGCGGGCCACGATTTGACATGAAATAAATCATTCGGCCGCTGAACTTTGCTGGCTTATATCCCTGTATCAACCGGCTGCTGTAATAGCCTAAATAGTAATAATCGCGCAGGTTACGGGGGACGTAATCGCCGCTGCGATCAATGCGCGCCTGCCTAATAGGATTTTGAACCGATTCAAAGAGCTTGTACCAGCGGCCGTAGATGCTGGCTCCAAAATAGTATGGAATGCGAATCGGTTTTTCCTGCCTCAATCGTTTTAAGTTGTCGATGTGCCGCTCTACCCCGTGCAGATCTCGATTTCCCTTGATCAGATAAGTTGAGTTCCACGGAGTCGGTTCGATCATGGTTAGCGAGCTTACTTTCGCACCGGCCGCCTGCAATTTGGCCGCCACTTCGTAAGCTAGAATTCCGCCCAAGCTAAATCCGCCAAGATGATAGGGACCATCGGGCTGAACCGCTTGAATCACCTGAATATATTGGTCAACCAGTACCTGAAGCGGCCGGGGCTCACGTTTTTCCCCGTTCCAATTTTCAGGGATGATGCCGTACACCGGCCGATCTTGGCCGATTGCAGCCGCAATTGGCTCGTATTGGTAAATGTAGCCTGCACCATCGTGTAGAAAGAAGAACGGTGTCTTGTTTCCTTCCGGATGGATGGGAACAACCAGTTTTTCTACCAGCGTCAGGTCTTCTTGTTTCTTTTGCAGCAGGCCTGCCAATCCAAGGATGGTCGGGTGCTGGAAGATGGTGGCCAGCGGGAGATTTGCGTGCAGCTTCTTCTCGATTTGGGCAAAGATCTTAATTGCCATGAGCGAGTGGCCACCCAATTCAAAGAAATTGTCTAGGGTACTGATCTGATCTATGCCCAGCGCATCTTGCCAAATGCCTACAAGTGATGCTTCTATTTCGTTGCTGGGCGGGGCAAACTGCGTTTGGCTAATGGAAGTGGCTTTGAGGCTAGGAGCAGGCAAGGCCTTGCGATTTACTTTCCCGTTGGCGTTGAGGGGCATTTGCCCCAACTGGGTGAAAGATGCTGGAATCATATGATCTGGCAACAGTTGGGCCATCCATGACCGGATTTCGCTATGATCCAGTTCCGTTTCGGCCGTAAACCACGCGGCCAGTAGTGATTTGCTGTTTTCAGATCCAACCTGCTCATTGGGTTTGATCAAATCGACTGCGGCCGCTTTGACCTGTGTATGATTGAGCAGCGTTGCTTCGATCTCTCCCAGCTCAACACGGAAGCCACGAATTTTGACTTGGTGGTCAACCCGACCTAAAAAGATGACTTGGCCGTCTGCACGCCATTTGACAAGATC
>JBCCSO010000490.1:0-4307 GCA_039199965.1 Chloroflexota bacterium
GGAAGACAAACGGCTTGCATACGATCAAAACGGCTTTGACAAAGTAGAGTTCATGATCTCATCCAATCCCGGAGAACCATTGAAGCCGATGGCGAAAGTAGCCAGTGGAGGTGAAACGGCCCGCCTGATGCTGGCTCTTAAAACTGCTCTCGCTCAGGTAGACGCAACACCCACGCTTATATTTGATGAAATCGATCAAGGGATTGGCGGTCGGATTGGGGCAGTTGTGGGTGAGAAGCTGTGGTCTCTATCAGGCAAAGCAGGCCATCAAGTCATTTGCGTCACCCATTTACCGCAAATGGCTGGTTTTGGCGACGTTCATTTCAAGGTCAAAAAACAAGAGGATTCCGGCCGGACAACCACGGCCGTGGCTAAACTAGCTCACCATGAGCGCATAGAAGAGCTAGCTGACATGCTGGGTGTCAAAGATGATTTAGGCAAAGTCAACGCCAGATCACTGCTACAAGAAGCCGAAAAGGTTAAAACAGCCTAATTAAAAACCACTATCTGCCTGCAAAAGTCCCTTTTTCAAACAAATTTCGATAAATTGTGGAAAACTAATGACCATTGACACATAAAATTGTGATCTTTGTTAATTGATATTTTACTAATCGATCAGTAAGCTAATGGCATGATCCGCTTACTTAGCGTTTCTGTCTGACTTTGCAACAAAAGCAATTCAGCTTAAACCAAGGATGGAACAATATGCATCATGAATTTTCTATTCCTCTTCGCGGCGGCGGTGAAGCTCAAGTTAGGCCGGTCCTACCAACAGATAAGATGGCCCTTGAAACCGGTTTTTCGCTGCTTTCTGAGGATTCTAAATACCATCGGTTCTTAGCACCGATCAAAAGTTTAAACTCGCGCCAGCTGACCTACTTCACAGAAGTTGATCAAGTCAACCATGTAGCGTGGGGTGTTGGCATTCCGAAAGACGGTGAGTTGCTTGGTATAGCCATCGGCCGGTATGTGCGCTTGCCTGATGAGCCTACCGTGGCTGAATTTGCTCTGACTGTCATCGATAACTTCCAAGGACAAGGGCTGGGCACCTTTCTAATGGCCCTTCTGTATAGATTGGCCCAGCGTCAGGGAGACATTCAGACACTAAGAGGGGTGATTGGCAATGATAATCACCGCATGCTGAAATGGATGGCTCAGCTAGAAGCTCATATTTACAGCACGGCAGACGGCACAACCCACGCAGACCTTAACATTGTGCCGGATATCCCGAATCTCCCAGACAACAAAGCCGCTTATCGCTTCGGCCGTATTTTGGAGTTAATTAAAGAGGGGGAAGCGCAATATGAGGCGGAAAGCCACAATAGTTCTGAGCCCACATAAATTGATTTAGAGATTAAGAGCAAAAAACAAAAAGGAGATCGGCCGAAACCGATCTCCTTTTTTTGAAGAGACATCCAATCAACGAGTATTAGCAAACTACCTGAGCAGTAAAGTAGTGCTTAAGTGGATGACATTTTAATAGCGGCCGCTCCTTCGCTGATCGTTGAACTGCGCAGAGGGTCTGCGGACTACTCGGCTAGTCCGCTGGGGAGTACCTTCTCGCACAGGCATACGCTGTGGAGCCACGCGCTGTACAGCATGGTTGGGCGTAGCGTACTGGCGCGTCCGCTGATCTTCGTATGGACCCGGTCCGGGTGCAGCCTGCCGCGGAGCCGGTTTCGGCCGGGGACGATACGAGCCAGAGTTGCTACTGCGTCGAGGAGCATTGGCGCGGGTGCGAGTCTGCGCTTTTGCATTGAAAATATGCTCACCCGCCACAGAGAGACTGCCGATAAACAGAATGCGTGTTAACCACACCAACACAGCCACAAATATTGGAGCGTAAATTAATAGCTGCTCACGACTCAAAACTTCAGAACTGATAGGCTGCCGTGACAGAATTAGAGAGACGGCATACCAAGTCATCATCGCGTTCATGGTTGCCCCTAAGAGCCAAGCTCCCATTAAGTACCAAGCTTCGGCCGGTTCGTCCTCCCCCATTTGAGGGGTAAAGATTTTAATTAGTCCGGCAAAGTCGATGCTACAAAAAGCAAAAGCCAAGATGGATGCCCATCGCACCCCATAAAAATTTGCGTCTCCTAGCAAGTCAGCCAGTGCAAATTTTGTCGTGTCAAAATTAAATACTTCAAAAGCAATTAATGCCCCAGCCAGCAAAAATGCAATCACTTGCTGTCTTGGAATTCGTTGATAAAGGTCACGCAGCGTTCCCATTGAAGTCCTGCGCGGAAATGCGTATGCGTTACTAGCCATGTTATATCATCCAGCCTTGGTGCTTTCGTATGTGCCGAAGATTGACATCAATCAAGCCAATACCTGATTAATCCCAATCTTCGGCACACGTCCATCACTCACTAAGTTCATGGTTTCTCCGTTAAATTTAGAACATACATTCTGTTAAGTTCGAGTAATTATAGAACAATTGTTCTGAAGGTCAACCCTATTAGCGTATTCTTTATGGATAAAAGTACCAGAGGTGAAGAAGGTTAAAATCTCAATTTGTAGACAATTAGCTCACATCATCGGCCGCTTGTAGCACAGTCAGCAAATAATCCTCATCAGACACTATTTCCCCCAATTTATCCTGATGACGTCGGATGAGCCTAACGGTCAACTCATCGCCGCCAAGCGCCTTGACCATTTCAGCCCCCCAATCTGCATGCTGCGCCCGCACAATCGATGGAAGCTGATATCTTTTTGCTTTTTCTAGATCAAGACTCCCCCACGCCTTTGACCGGCCGGGCATCAGGTATTTCACAGCCACAGCAATTGACCGATTGATAACCGACAGCTTGCCTACCCGCGTTTTGCCTATGTCATGAAGTAACGCTGCTTTTTGCAAAGATAAAGCAGCGTCAGGTTTGCACAAAACTATTTTGACTACACGAATTGAATGATTTTGGTCGTTGCTTGTAAACTGTAAAAACAGGTCTTTCTCTTGCGGGGAGAGCACCTCATCCAGCAAGGCAAGGTCTGATTGACCAAGCGGCCGTGCCGTTAGGGCCCAAATAACCTGCTTGACTCGATACGGAATCAAGTTAACTCACCAAAAATTGGACTACTTGATCCACCAGCGGAAAGATAAAACCGATCACGTCAATACCAAACTGAGGCAAAATAAAAATAATGGCAATAAACAAAAAGGCGGTCATCCCTGAATTGCGCAGCGACATCAGCGGTTGAGCCATCGGCTTTGGCAGAATCCCGACTAGAATCGTAAAGCCGTCGAGCGGTGGAATTGGCAGAAGATTAAAGATGAAAAGCAAGACGTTGATGTATAGGCCTACGCGGAAGAAAAATTCAAAATTGCCTTGAGTAAACGCTATCCCGTCTATCAAGCCAAAGTTTGCCAATTGATAGGGAATCGTAAAGAGCAGCGCCATCAGAATGTTAGCAATGGGGCCTGCAACAGACACCAGTGCCATCGATTTACGGGTTTCTCCGCGAAGTAGGTCCGGCCGCACGGGCGTTGTGGCCCAGCCAAACCCAACAGCCAGCAGCAAAATCATTCCTACTAGGTCTAGATGAGGGAAAGGATTAAGCGTGATCCGGCCGTTGTTGCGCGGGGTTGGATCACCTAAGCGATCCGCCACGATAGCGTGCGCGTATTCATGGTAGGCAAAAGCCGTGATAGCAATCACAATTACAGAAATTGCTCGAATAATAATCTCTTCCGTGCTTAAGCCGGGTTGAAAAATAAGTCTAAACATATCGCTCTATGAATCCTTGATAGATGTTTAATGAACGGCCGAATTATACCTGTGCCACCCAGATTTTCTCCACAATTTCAAAGAGTCTTAATTGCATTGTCTTATCGTCGTTTAAAACAAATAGGGTTCAGGATATAATCAAACTTCCCTGCAACGTCCGCTTCCCGGTGACTCTTAGCAATCGTATTCATTTTCAAGGTTCTCAATCGATGAATCAACCTATCCCTGAAATTAAACTTGATGACATCGTGCGCCTGCGCAAAAAACACCCCTGTGGCAGTTTTACGTGGAAGGTTGTGAGACTTGGTGTTGATATCGGACTCGTCTGTGAAGGATGTGGGCACAAAATTCTGCTACCTAGGGGAAAGTTCAATAAACAGCTCAAAAAGATAGAGAGTAGAGGATAGGGGAGAAGGATGGCGCACATTTGCTGATTATGAATCAATTTCTGCTGATCATTTACATATTGTCTCTCATGGGACTAGGAACCTTTGGTTTTTTAGGCTACATCACCCTATGGTATTACTGGCTAAACAAAGACAACGGGCCGGTTAAACCACCGCTGCCTGCAGAGGATCA
>JBCCSO010000491.1:0-4300 GCA_039199965.1 Chloroflexota bacterium
CCGCCAGTACCTAGCTTAATACCGCCCCAATAGCGGGTTACCACCACAGCAATATCCCCCAAGTCGCTGCCTTCTAGAACTGCCAGCATCGGACGGCCGGCTGTACCAGATGGCTCCCCATCATCGTTACAGTGTTTGGTTATGCTCGAGCCATGCCCCACCAAAAACGCGGGCACATTGTGAGATGCATCTGAAAATTCTTGCTTAACTTCCTTAATAAACGCTTTGGCTTCCTCAACTGTAAATACAGGTGCAGCGGTCGCAATAAATCGGGATCTTTTTACTTCTATTTCTGCTTTGGTTTTTTCAGCCGGGATCAAATAGCGGGACATAGTTTACAGTTCGTTGAGCTGATTATTCAGCAGAGCCACCGCCACTTGGTTCACTTCGTAAGGCTTTATTTCTTCACGTAGCTCTGCCTGTTTTCCGGCCGGAATCTTATCCCCAATACGCTGTAACACATCGTCAGCCCGACTGAAACCCATCGTCCCGATTTCAGAAATGTCTTTGCAGTAAGTTGCAATTTTCCAGGCCAGCTCCGGTAAATTATCCAACTCATAGAAGAACATCGACAAGCCTGCAATGGATTCGACTAGCTTCGGCATCGCCTGAATTTGGTGCGAAATCCGCAGGGCATCGATGAAATGTGAGCGTGCGGGCACATAGTCCGCCTGTTTTGCATCAATGTGACCCATCACGATAAATACGGTGGCCTCCCCTTCTTTATCACCAATTTCCCGATGATAGACCAAGCTTTCATCAACATTCCGGTCAGCTTCGTCATATTCTTCTATGAACGAACGCACAAATGCCAAGTTAAGTAGTGTGGTAGCCAGCCGCTTTTTATTGCGCCACTGCCTTGCCAGCTTCAGATCTTCTTTGATCACAGTCATCGCCTGCTCGTATTGCCCAACCATAATGCCCGGCATCGCCATATTCGCTCGGATGGCGGTCGCCATGTCATCGTCCCCCAGCCGATCAAAACTTTTGACCGACTGATCCAGATGGATATATGCATCGGCGTACCTGCCTGACACCATGCTATTCCAGCCAATGAGACGATGAGCATATGCTTGCCCACTGACGTCATCTAGTTCTGTGGCAATAGCCAGTGACTGCCGACCGTATTCAATGCCTTCTGAAAACCGGCCAACTTTTACAGCAATATCGCCCAAGACCTGCATCGCTTTTCTGGCTTGGGCCGGCTCCCTAAGTTCTTCAGCCGCTTCCAAGGCCTCTTGAGCCAGCGTTTCTGCCTGCTGATAATACGCCAGCTTAAAAAGAAAGACAGCCAAATTTGTTTTGATGATAACCTGCAGCAGTGCGGGTGACGCTGTTGGTAAAGTTTGAAGTGCCTTTTTAAAAACATCGGCACCCAACTGCTCATATCCGTCTAGAGACATGTACTCGCCTAGCGCTTGGCTGGCCGTTTCAAGATCGTACTTGCTCCAACCAAAGGTCTGTAGAGAGCTTTGCCAAGCTTGCACCACATCTTCAAAGGCAAAATAAATCGACTCAACTGCATGGAATTTGTTAGCCCCATACATCGCTTCATAACGGACATTCAAGAGTGAGATAAACCAGCTGTTGTACCGTTCTTGAGCAAACTGCCACGCGTTGGTCGTTTGGGCCAACAGCTCACGCGCATAGTGGCGGGTGATTTCGTGCAAGGCATAAGAGCGGCCGCCGACAGTGTCCTCATGATCCTCATTGAAGTAGGCCTGCACCAGTGACTTATCAACCAAGCTAGTGATAATCTCAAAGCTCGTTTGGCCGATCTCTTGCGCCGTTTCCAGCGTAAATTGGCCACGAATCAAAGATAGATTCATGAGCGCAGCCTGCTCTTCAGCGTCTAGTAAATTCCATGAGTAACCAAAAACTGCCCGCATACTCCGGTGACGTTCCGGCAGCTGCTTGAGATTGGTGCTCAAGAAATCGATATTTTTCTCAATCTCTTGCACGATTTCTTGGCAAGACAGCATGCGGGTCCAGCTCGCAGCCAGCTCAATCCCGAGCGGCATACCGTTCAGAAGCGTACAAATTTTCCGGATATTTTGCAGGTCGTTTTGATCCGGCCGAAAATTAGGCTGCATTTTTCGACTTGTCAACAAGAACAATCGAGAGCCATCGTCCAGCATTTCACGCGCCGACACCTTTGGCTCTGTTTTTGACTGAGAAAACCCATAAATCGGATAGATATGCTCATCCGCGATGTTCAGCCGTTGACGGCTGGTGATCAACATTCGCACCTGTGAAGCTTGACGCAGAAATTCTCCTACCCATTCAGCCTGATTAATGATGTGCTCAAAATTATCGAGCACCAGCAATGCCTCACGATCAGCAAACCAGTTAAATAACTGTACCTCGGGAGATTCTTTACCAGAAATAGGAATGTTGCACGCCCGGGCGATGGCATACACCAAGGCATAGGGGTCTTCCTGCACATTGATGGGAGCCAACTGCACAAACCATATTCCGTGTAGGAAGTAGCGCCATTCGGCCGAAGCCAGTTTGCGGATCAGTGCCCGACTGATCCGTGTTTTTCCCATCCCACCGGGGCCCAAAAGGGTCAGCAAACGACATTCTCCACTGGTTAGGCGAGAAGCGATGCTGTTGAGCTCTTCTTCCCGGCCGACAAATTGGCTTGCGTCCGGCCGCAGATTGTGGAGCGATGACAGGCGAGCAGACAAAATACGATCCCGCAGTTGAATGGTTTCAGGCAGCGGTTCAATACCCAGCTCGTCCCCAAACCGGCGCTGCAGTTGAGTATAAGCTCGAATCGATCCCGCAAAATTGCCTGATCGGGCCAGCAAACGCATCTGCTTTTGAACCTGATCTTCCCGCAATGGGTCAATCTCCAATAATTTCGATATGCGCGCAATTTCAATGTTGGCGGAGGCCACGGCCGCGTCTGGCTCAACAAATTTTGCTGATGGAGACTCCGTCGTTAACTCTTCAGGCGACGGTTCGACCGGCGTAAAATCATCTGGGTCCGCAATTGCATACTCGCTGAAGATAGAAACCGGTGCGTAGGAGGGTTGCTTTTTATTTTTAAGATCGTTTAAAACCTGCTGCAGTGCATGCTTAAACCCTAAAGCCGAATCATACCGATTTTCGGATGATTTCTGCAGTGCTTTGTAAATAATTGGCTCTAGACTTTGAGCATCTTCTTTGCGTGTCTCATCCACCATGTCAGCCAGCGGGGGAGGCGGTTCGCTCGTTTGCTTCATCATCAAACGGATCGGTGAGTCAGCCACAAACGGCCGATGCCCGCACATCAGCTCAAACAAAATCACGCCTAACGCATAGATATCAGTCTGCTGGTTGACCAAGTCACCCTCAATCTGCTCAGGCGCCATGTAGGCGGCCGTACCCAGAACCGCTCCAGTGCGGGTAATACTATCATCCGCCAGCATTTTGATGATGCCAAAATCTGTTAAGACCGGTTCCCCGTTTGTGCGCAGCAGCACATTATCCGGCTTCAAGTCACGGTGCAGCATCCCGTTAATGTGGGCAAAATTGACCGCATCAGTTAGGCGAATCATCACATCGAGAACTGTTTCCGTTGACCAGAAAGATTTTGTTTGAGCCGCTATCGTCAACTCTTGTTTAAGATTATTCCCTTCAACATATTCCAACACCATGTAGTGCTCATTCTCGTGCTGGTTATAGTCAAACACTTGGATCACGTGCTGATGGCGCAGGCTAGCGATCGCAGAGGCTTCCCGCTGAAAACGCTCGAGAAAGTTGGCGTGATTGACTAAAAATCCATGGATAATTTTAATGGCAACCGGCCGATTTAAGCGTGGATCGTGACCCAACCACACAGTAGACATACCACCCTGCCCCAGCATACGCTTGACTTCATACCGGCCGTTTAAAACATCTCCACTTTTAATCGTCATTGGGTCACTCCTCGAGCGAATAAATTATAGTGGCCGACATCCAAATTTAAAAGCGCAAACATTGTCAATCATTCTTCTTACTTTTTTGTCTGTGTCCTGCAAAGGATGTATAGTGAACGGATGGCGCAATTCAAACTCAAACTTTCAGCGATGGCGCACGGTGGGCAAGCCTTGGGCCGGGACAAACGCAATCAGGTTATCTTTGTAGCGGGTGGTATTCCGGGCGAGATGGTTTTAATCGATCTGGAAGAGAACAAAGATCGCAAGAAATATTTATCGGCCGACTTGGTGCGCGTGGTCAAACCATCGATCAACAGACGGCCAGTCTCTGGATCACTCATTGGGCCCCACGGTGGATACACCTACGCACACATCAAACCCAAAGCCCAACTTGA
>JBCCSO010000492.1:0-4299 GCA_039199965.1 Chloroflexota bacterium
ATTGTACAAGAGGAGAATAAGCTTACTTTTCTCATGGACTGGATTGATCAGGCAGACGAACACAAGCAGATGTCATTTTCTGAGATATGTGACGGCGAATTCCATCCGTATGAAGCTTTAGAAGCGATTGACGAAATTAAGCTTGAGCTACTGGATGGCCCTATTTTGGAATCACTGGCTAAGAAGGGGGAGATGATTGTCATGACCGCCCAACGGGAATTGCTGTCAGACAGCCTTATGAAAGTCACAATGGGCGGCCCTTTGCCAGATGGAACGGCGTACAAAAACGTAGCTTTCTATGAAAAGTAAACCTCAAATAGACGAATCGCAATTTTTAAAAGATCTGGAAGATCTGCGGCAATTTGGCCTGCAGGCTGATGGAGCGGTGCATCGGGTTGGGTATTCACCCACTGATCTAGAAGCTCGTAAGTGGTTAAACGGCCGTTTGCGTCAGTTGGGGCTTGATCCACAAACGGACGCTGCCGGAAATTCATTTGCGCTGTACCCAGGCTTGAAAAAGCTCCCACCGATTGGTCTTGGGTCGCATAGTGATACAGTGCCGTATGGAGGAGCTTACGATGGCGCTTTGGGAGTTGTTGCTGCTTTGGCCGTGGTAGAAGCACTACACACGGCCGGTGTGCGGCTCAATCACCCGCTAGAATGGATCAACTTTGCGGCCGAAGAAGCTACGATGGCCGGTGGCACGACCGGCAGTCAAGCGCTGGCTGGCATCTTTAACAGGGCTGTACTCGACAAGGCGGCATGGGACGGGCGGCCGGTGCGTCAGCACTTGAGTGAGGCGGGCCTCATCCCTGAAAATATTCTGTATGCTGCTCGTCTGGCTGGAAGCTATGCGGCTTTTCTTGAATTACACATCGAGCAAAATGACCAGCTTGAAACAGCCGGGCTGCCTATCGCCATTGTGGATGGCTTTGTCGGTATCCGACGCTACGCGGTTCGGTTTGATGGCACCGCCAATCACGCAGGCACCACGCCGATGGCTAGCCGGGAAGATGCGCTGGTGATGTCTGCGCCCATGATCCGCTTTGTGCGTGACTTGGCGGTTGAACTGGGCATTGTGGGCACTATCGGGGATTTTAAAGTGTACCCCGGCGCCCCAAACGTAATCCCTGAGCGGGTTGAAATGATCGTGGAGATTCGCGGTTTAGACGCGGCCGTTTTGGACCAAGCGCAAACCATCATTCAAAAGGAAGCAGAGACGCTGGGCGGCCGCTTTGAACCTGTCGTGATCAAGCCTCCTGTTGACGCCGATAAGGTGGTACAAGACGCGATCGCAGCTGCTTGCGCCAACCTTAATCTCAAGACATTGACGATGTCGAGTGGGGCGGGGCACGATGCTATGAATATGGCGCTGCTGTGTCCTCAAGGAATGTTCTTTGTGCCCAGCAAGGATGGCATCAGCCATTCAAAAGATGAATTTACATCGGCCGAAGACTGCACTCATGGGGCTGAGGTTTTGCTTGAAACAATTTTGCAGTTAGATGCTGTATTGGAAAAGAGCTAGCAAAAACGGAATAGGCGGCCAAAATGGGATAGAGTCAGCCTATGAAACGCTCGCTCTTTTTTCTATGTTTTGTGTTCCTTTTGGGGTGTGGTCCCACAGCTAATCCTGTTGTGCCTACGCCAACGGCTGAACCTGCGGCCGTGGTTTATCCAGCAAACGGGACAGTTTTTATAGTAGATAGCTCGGAGTCAGGGGCTCGGTACCAAATTACCGAAACATTTCTTGAAGGGGTCAGCAGAGAGGCTCAGAATATTGAACCCGGCACTATTCAAACCATCGGGAATGCCCCGTCACTGAAGGGGAGCATTGCTCTTGACTTAAATGTTGATCCGCCGCGTGTACTGGGTGGGGAATTTGTGGTTGATTTGGCCCTGATGCGTACCAATCAGCCGCGTCGTGATGAACGATTAAGATCCCAGTGGCTTCAAGTTTACACTTACCCCACAGCTAGTTTTGTTTTAGATGAGCAGGATCTATTGTCAGAGGCGTATGAACTAGGGACAGAGGTCACTTTTCCGCTGAGTGGGCAAATGACAGTGCGCAATGTCACTATCCCGCTTACGTTTCAAGCAACGGCCGTGCTTGATCAAGCATCACAAACAATCACGGCCGAAGCCACCGCTTCATCACTGATTTCTGATTTCGGGATTGAACCGCCTAGTCTGCCGCTCATTGTGGCTGTAGATGACCCATTCGAAATCAGAGCAAGTCTCATTGCTCGCGCGGAGGAGTAATTTGCAATAAGAAAAACTTAGAAGGGGATGTTGCTTTCTGCTCATGCTCTCACATTTTTGAAAACTAACCCTCAACCCAGCTACAATTCATTAAATTTTTTGTATAGAAACTTGTGTTGCTTTAAAGACCAGACTGGTTTTCAGAACCTAGTCTGACCTTGTAACACATATGGGAAGAAGAATGGCTGAAACATTTAATACAAACGTTATCTCAGAGACAGTTTTAATATCTCCTGACGCACTAAGGGAAAAACTACCGACCTCACCAGAAGCGGATAAATTTGTCTTTGAAGCGCGACAAACCATCCAAAATATTTTAGACGGAAAAGACCATCGCCTGCTGGTGATTGTAGGTCCCTGCTCCATCCACAATGTGGAGCTGGCCAAAGACTATGCTAAGCGGCTAAAAATCCTGCACGATCAGCTTAAGGATACACTTTACATTGTCATGCGGGTTTATTTTGAAAAACCGCGCACCAGTATCGGGTGGAAGGGGTTGATCAATGATCCAGATTTGGATGATTCCTGTGATATTCAGAAGGGGTTGGCAAAAGCGCGCGAATTAGGGGTTTGGCTGGCTGAATACGGTCTCCCGGCCGCCACCGAGGCCCTTGATCCCATCTCGCCCCAGTATCTGTCAGAGCTGTTCGCATGGGCCGCCATTGGGGCGCGTACCACAGAATCACAAACCCACCGTGAGATGGCATCCGGTTTGTCGATGCCGGTTGGCTTTAAAAATGGGACTGCGGGCGGTTTAAAGATGGCCGTCAACGCGATCCAATCGGCCGAGGCATCGCATAAATTCATCGGCATGAATGTAGACGGGCAAGTCACCATCATCCACACCGGAGGCAACCGATTTGGGCACGTGATTTTGCGGGGTGGTAAGCAGCCCAACTACGACAGCGTTAATGTAAAACTGTGTGAAGATACCCTTCTGGAAGAAGGGATCAAGCCGAATATCGTGGTTGACTGCAGTCATGCAAACTCATACAAAAAGCATGAGCTTCAACCGCTTGTGGCCGACAACATCGCTCAGCAAATCATGAACGGAAACACATCGATCATGGGCATGATGCTTGAAAGCCACATCAATGAAGGCAAACAGTCTTTCCCGGCCCCAGATAAAATTGATGAGATCCAATATGGTGTCTCTTTAACCGACGGCTGTATTAGCTGGGAAACCACCGATATTTTGCTGCGCAACCTGAGTGATAAACTGAGCAAACCCTTGAAAGACCGACTCAATCAGCGGGGTAGAGGCCGGTCATAAGTATGAAGTAGAAAGTTTAAAGCAGCTGAACCACCGCTTTAAATTTCATACTTTTTACTTCTTACTTCACCATCACCAATGAACAAAGCAGGCTTTTTAAACGGACTAGGTGCATTTGTGCTCTGGGGGTTTTTGCCCATTTACTGGAAACTGATTGCAGATGTTCCGGCCGTTGAGACCTTGTCTCATCGGGTTGTCTGGTCACTTGTCTTTTTGCTGATTGTGCTGACCGTGACCCGCAACTGGAGATGGCTACGGCCGGTGCTTTCAGACAAGCGAAAAATGGGGCTGACCCTGCTGGCATCCATACTGCTCAGCATCAATTGGGGGCTGTACATCTGGGCGGTCAACATCGGTGAGATTTTGTCAGCTAGCCTAGGCTATTACATCAACCCGCTGTTGAGCGTGCTGATTGGGGTTTTGTTTTTCAAAGAGCGATTACGATTGCTTCAATGGATTGCCATCGCCATCGCTGCCTGTGGCGTGCTTTGGCTGACTTGGTCATACGGGCAACTTCCGTGGATCGGGCTGTCGCTTGCTGCTTCATTTGGGGTGTACGGGGCGCTTAAGAAAATGGCCGTTTTAGGCTCAATCGAAGGGTTAGCGGTAGAAACGGCCGGCGTATTCTTGCCCGCCTTGGGCTATCTAATCTATTTGGCAGTCATGGGAACTGGGAGCTTCATTTCGGCCGGATCATTCACATCTTGGGTGCTGGTCGGTACCGGCTTGGCAACCGCCATCCCTTTACTCATGTTTGCAGGCGCTGC
>JBCCSO010000493.1:0-4297 GCA_039199965.1 Chloroflexota bacterium
CGTCAGAGAAGCCAGCAAAGCCCCTTCACCCTGATTGAGCAGCAGCAGGCCATCTTTCCGAATGACGGCGAAAATCACGCCGGGTGCAACTTCGCCAGGGAGACCAAAAACCTCCATCACGGGTGCTACCCCTGCTACCAGCCAGTCTAACAGACCCGTAAAGGCCAAAGTCGCCCCAACCACGCACATCAACAGAAAAATAGGCATTGCTTCCCACAAGAACTGTTTGAGAACCGCCTGCACACGCCATAAAACAGCGCGCCACGATGGTTTCTGCAAAAAAGAGCGATGCGCAAGGGGGGCGGCTGATTCAAACGGCAGCGGCTTGTACCAAATGCGGGTGTGAATTGCCCCCACAACAAATAAAACGAGCAGATAAGGAACAAATAGAGAAGGGTAGCCTGCTACCGCGAAAATCGAGAGTGTTGCACCAATTTGGTAGCTGCATGCTGAACCAAATCCGATGAGGGAAACGCAGGTCTCACGCGTACACCGGCTGCACGCACGGCTCTGAAAAACAGCTACCACGTTACAGCCGTAGCCCGAAAGAATTGGGACTAAATCCCGGCCGTTAAGGCCAATCCGCCGAAGCATCGGGTCAAGGCTTATTGTAATCCGATCTTTTATCCCCATCTCTTCGGTGATTGCAACGCTAATACCAATAAAAACGACTACCGGGAAAGCCCAAAGGAACGAATACCAACCCAAGGTAATGGCGCCATAATCACCAACCAGAATTTCGTAAAGAAAGGGAACAGAGGTCGCTAGTGGCAGCATCCAATCGACCAGCGGCTCAATTAAAGCAGCATCTAGAATTGGTTGTAAGGTATCAGCCAAAATGTAGGCCAAATAGACAGGTAGCGCGAAAAGCAGAAACAGGGTGACTAAGGAAAGTGGAGCACCCCAGCCCGGCCGCTCATAAACGGTTGATTGGGGTTCAATAATAGGAATATCCGGCAGAGCAATGATGTCAGGCGTGCGGGGTGAGAGCGGCGCCGCCAACGAAACGGCTTCCAATAGAGCGGTTCGCTCTCCCCCACCCATCTGCCGTGCGTTAACCAATGCGACCGGAATTCCCAAAGAGTCGGTATATGATTGCACGGCCGATGGTAAATTAGCGTGGCTACGGTCAGCGAAAGTGAGGGCGAGAGCCACCTTTTGCTGATCCAATTGTGGTCCAATTTGCGCCAGCAAAGTTTCAACTTCATCTCGCGCGTGCGTGCCACGCGCAACCAGCAATACAGTATCAGCTTGCTCAATCTGATTGAGCGCAAGGCGTGTGGTGTCGCTATCATCCGCAGCACGAATGCCCGGAGTATCGACGACCTGTGCTGCGCGCCCGATGAACGGCGCAGTGCGTGCCACCACGGTTGATCCACGAAAATTCAGCTCGTCTCCCGTTGCTTGGCCGGTGAGAGCCCGAAACAGGGCGGATTTTCCCACCGACTCAAGACCAACTAGGACAACGGCCGGGAGTGAGGCTGTTACAGAGCTAGCAGGCACAGTCCACCGTACAGCAGGACAGATCATCTAAATACATTTGTCCTTGACGATACTCTTCAAGTACTCCCGTATCCAACTCCAATTCATCGGCAATGGCGTTGCCAATAATAGCAAACCGCTGACGGAACTTGTAGATAAAGCAAAAGATCACTTTTCTATGTCTCAGCATCGGGCCAGACAAAAATAGACCGGGAGTAATGGTTGATTCGTCAGCCTCCTCGGTCACGATGGGCGAGCCGGTTTCGGTCCATTCAAACAAGTGGGCAATATTTTTTAGGCTACTGGTAAAGCCGGTTGCCAGAATCGGAGGATAGCCTACGTTCATCGTCTTGCCATTGCTCAGGAGAACTGAGTATCCATCCTCGGCCGCTTTCACTTTGACGACAGCTAGAGGTGCGAAAGATATCAACCCGTCTTGGTTTGCTCTCCGCAACCGATCGGCCGTAAAAGGAGAAAGAGAGAGGCTAGGATCAGGTTCTGCTTCATCCCACGGCTGGTCAGGGTCCATGATATACACTCGTTTACCTTGGTTCGCCAGATGAACGGCTGTATCCACTCCACTCTCATACCCACCTATGATTACAGCTTCATCTCCCGGCCAGTCTTCCCATGAAGATACAGTTGCATAGTGCATGCATAATTCTGCACCGGGAAATGGATTTTGATGGGGATACTGGAATTCACCGGCCGCCCAAATAACAAAGCGAGTATGTATATCGCCTTGACTGGTAGTCAGTTTGAACCCGTTTTTATCGGGATAGGGGAGCACTTCTTCAACGTTCACCCCACTTTGTACGGGGAGCTCAAAATAGTTAGCAACCGCATTCAAATAAAGCGAATACTCCATCCCAGTTGGATGTTCGGTATTCAGGGTGTAGGCAGGAGATGTTTGCAGTGCAATAGAGTTTAAATCTAGCATCCCAAACCCATTGATAGTAAACGATGGGGTAAGCAGACGTGTCTCCGCCGGCCAGCGACGAAAAGATGCCCCCACATCGTGTCGGTCAATAATCGTAAACCGCTCGACACCCAAATCTCGCAATACAACACCACAGCCAACCCCGGCCGCACCTGCGCCAACAACCACAACGTCATATGGTTGTTCTTTACTTTTATTGTTTTTGTTCGTCAACGACATACTCCTAAAAATGTTCGAGTGTAAGACCATCTTCAAAAAGTAATTATCCCAAAATAGGATGATAAAGATGGCTGAGTCAACAAAGTTGACGCTTTGAAAAAATTTTGAATCTGTTCAAATGGATGATCAAAATTCGCAGATCGCCTGATCCGGCCGACTGTTCACCGTAGATGTGTAAAAATGAGGGAAGAAAACAGCCCTAAAATAACACCTTTAGCCATGCTCATTTGAATCTATTTTAGATTTGATACAAAGTATCAGACATACTGCCAAATTTTTTTCGTTCAGGGGCTGATAGTTTATTTTATGCTAACGGGGATATCGAGAAAAAAGGCAATTGGGCTGTCTTACTGTTTTGATTCAAGCCATTGCCTTATTCCCACTATGAATGGTTTGTTTTTTCAAACGACTAGCGTGAGACCTACTTAGGCGATTCATAAGAATCAGTGTGACTATTCACGCGCCATCACAATAACGCCAGCAGTGCGTGGCACTCTTCAGCAAAACGATACATATCAAGACCTATTGCGGGGGGTGCTACCCATTGGATTGCAAAATCTGAACAGATATAAATAAATTATCCATACTTGACGTTAAAATCGCCTCACAGCCAACCCTAAGCAACCGATTCTAGGCATTTGTTTTTCATGGTTGGCCTTATGCTGTTGCCACAAATGGATTGCTGAGGGGTAGGCGATCAGATTGCCAAAGCATCATCTCTTCATCGGTAAGCAAGCAATTGTCCAATTTCAAAATAAACTCTTCCTTGCTGAGCTTTTGTCCAATGCAAACAATCTCTTGTCGCCGGTCACCGTATGGCTCTTCCCAAATACTGTCCATCACTGATTGGAGTTCAGGATCTCCAGTCAAGTCTTCGAGGGGTCCGGCCGCCCACCATGGACCCGCCGTTTGAAAATACCCCTGCCGCGCAATTTGTGACCAGTAAAAGGTCAAGTCGTTATCACTTGCAAGCCAAACAAACCCTTTTGAGCGGAGCAGTTGACCAAATCCACCGTCCTGCAAAAAAGAGAGAAGCCTCTGCGGATGAAACGGCCGTCTAGCACGATAAGTGAAACTGCTGATGCCGTATTCATCTGTTTCTGGAATATGGTGCCCCTGTAGCTCTTCTGCCCAACCAGGTAGCTTTGAAGCCTTTTCTAAGCTAAATAGTCCAGTATTTAGCACGCGGTCTAGTGGAACTTGGCTGTATTGGCTTTCGGTTACCACCGCCTCTGGGTTAAACCTGTGAAGCAAGCTTTTGAGCTCTGCCAGTTCTTCAGCACTCACCAAGTCTGTCTTGTTGATGATGATAATGTTGGCAAACTCTACTTGCTCTACCAGCAGGTCAGACAGAGTGCGGCCGTCTTCGTCAGTTACAGCCATGTCTAGCTCTAGCAGTGATTGCTGCTTCTTGTACTCAGTGAGCCACGTTTCTGCATCTACCACGGTGAGCATCGTGTCGAGCTGAGCCAAGTTAGAAAGAGTACTTCCTTTGTTGTCCAGAGGGAAATCAAAGGTTGCCGCAACCGCCATTGGCTCTGAAATACCGGTTGATTCAATCAGCAAGTAGTCAAAGCGCCCTTCAGCCGCCAGTTTTCCGATCTCAATCAGCAAATCTTCACGGAGCGTACAGCAGATGCACCCATTGCTCATTTC
>JBCCSO010000494.1:0-4277 GCA_039199965.1 Chloroflexota bacterium
GGCTGGCGTGGAAAAATAAGCCGCGCAGCGTGGCTGAAAAGCAGATGCTGGCCGCATTGGGGCAGTCAAGGCTCATGTTTACGTGGGAGCAGCTCTTCGAGATTTATGATATTCACGTTGGTCAGGTGCTCATGACCCGCTCTGACTTTGAAGCCCGCAATCGCTTTCTAAACGCGCGTGACACCATTCGCAAGCTGATTTCGCACCACATTATCCCCATCGTTAATGAAAATGATGCGGTCACAACTGAAGAGATTCGGGTCGGTGACAACGACAATCTGTCCGCCATGGTGGCGGTGCTAGCGGACGCGGATTTACTAATTATGCTGACCGATCAGAAGGGGCTGTACACGGCCGATCCGCGTTCTAACCCGGACGCCAAGCTCATTCAAGAAGTAGCGTCTATCAACGATGGCATCCGTGAACTGGCCGGTGGCAAAGGTGAGATGGGAACAGGCGGGATGGCAACCAAGCTCCAAGCGGCCGAAACCGCGACGCGAGCTGGGACAGACGTGATCATCGCGGCCGGGTCTGACAAGAACATTATCACCCGCATCTTAAACGATGAGGGTGCAGACTTCACCCGCTTCCCGGCCGTTAAAAATCCGGTGCGCAACCGGAAGCGCTGGCTGCTGGCTGGAGCCGATGCGGCCGGAGCCATCACGGTCAACCAGCGCGGGTGTGAGAAGCTGCAAAACACGGCTGGAGCCAGTTTGCTTCCGGCCGGAATCATCACCATCGCTGGAGATTTTCAGCGGGGTGATACGGTCAACATTCAGCAGGAAAACGGCATCGTTTTCGGCCGGGGGATCGCTCGCTACACGGCTCAAGATTTAAAAAAGATAGCGGGGGCACAATCTGATAAAATTGAGTCGATTTTAGGATACGCATACGGCAATGTCGCCATTCATCACAATGATATGGTGCTTTTAGACAATAGAAATTAGAGGATAGATATGAGAGGTTAGTAGCAACTCACTACCATCTAACATCTACCCTCTAATCTCTCAAAAAAAATGACTGACTTAGTAAAAATGGGAAAAAGCGCCAAGCTCGCCAGTCGAGAATTGGCTAAACTGACAACCGATCAAAAGAACGCCGCTCTGCTAGCGATTGCGGACGAGCTTGAGGCGCAAGCGGCCGCTGTGCTGGCGCAAAACGCCCTTGACATTGAAGATGGCAAAGCCAACGGGCTGACATCTGGCCTTTTGGATCGATTACTACTCACAGAAGAACGAGTTTCTAAATTGGCCGACGACTGCCGCGCCGTGGCTAAACTGCCGGATCCTGTTGGTTCAGCCATAGACAGCCGGAGCTTGCCCAACGGGCTACAGGTGACTCGCCGTCGGGTGCCTATTGGGGTGATCGGGGTCATCTACGAAGCCCGACCGAACGTGACAATCGATATCGCCACACTCACGCTCAAAACAGGCAATGCAGCCATCTTGCGCGGGGGCAAAGAGACACTGCGCTCAAACAATGCGCTGGTCAATGTGATTCAGGCAGCGCTTGAGAAATGCGGCATCCCAGAAGCGGCCGTTCAGTATATTGACAACCCAGATCGGGCGTTGGTGGCTGAGTTTATGCGCTTGGACGAATATGTAGACATGCTCATTCCGCGCGGTGGGGCCGGGCTGCACAAGCTGTGCCGCGAGCAGGCGACCATTCCTGTCATCACAGGCGGTATCGGCATTTGTCACGTTTATGTCGACGAATCGGCCGACTTTGAAGACGCACTCAACATCATCGAAAATGCAAAAGTCCAGCGGCCGTCGGTGTGCAACGCGCTTGATACAGTACTGATCCACAAAGACGTCGCGGACAGCTTCATTCCCCAAATGGCCCATCGGATGGCCGATAACGCGGTTAGCTTAAAAGCGGACCCCCGTTCGTTGGCCGTGCTGCAGCAAAACGGCCACAAAGCGAGCTATGAAGCGGCCGGGCCAGAAGACTTTAGCACCGAATGGATGGACCTCATTCTAGGGCTCAAAGTAGTCGACACCATTGATGAGGCGATCACCCACATTCAGGATCACAGTCTGGATCATTCAGACAGCATCGTGACCAACAACTGGAAGAATGCCACCAAATTTGTCGATGAGGTCAATTCTTCGGCCGTGTTTGTGAACGCCAGCACCCGCTTTAACGATGGCGGTCAGTTTGGTTTAGGGGCTGAGGTAGCGGTGAGTACGCAAAAGCTCCACGCCCGCGGGCCGATGGGCTTAGAAGAGCTAACTACCTACAAGTGGGTTGTGCTGGGTGACGGCCAGATTCGAGGATAGCCTCAATTTAAACAAGCTTGAGCGAAGCCAGTGTGCTTCGCTCTTTTTTTGTCTTGCTGGGAACAGAACATCTAATTTATACGTATAGTAGACACAATAACCTGAATACGAATATGTATCTATTACCTTACTACTCCTTTAAAATCGAAACATCTCAAACACCTGAAAGTGCCTTTTCAAGCCTAGAATCCAAGGTTGACCATAAAAAGATTCAAAAGATAACTTGGTCAACCAATGCAGAATTTCATGGGGAAGTCTCAACAACAGAATTCAAGATAATGAAGAGCATTCGAGGTAGGAATGCATACTTACCCTTAATAACTGGAAATTTTATACCTTCAGAATTGGGCACCATTATCTATATTGAAATGGGATTAGCTCCATTCACCGTCATCATTATGTGCATCTGGTTAGGTATTACTGGAATGATGGCAATCATAGGATTATTTGATTTCTTCCAAGATAGCACTGTTGGCTATGGGCCTTTTCTGCACTCCACATATTTTTTCCTCGCTGGTATCATTTTTACACTGGGGAGTTTTTGGTTTGAAGCAATAAAGCAAAAGTCAAGATTAATTGAAATTTTCGATGGAGTAGAATCATGAGTCGCCATCGTCACGGTCGGAGACCGGCCGAAGCATGGTTGGAATTTAAATTAACTTCTCCTCCCAGCTTTGGGTTGGTCTTCTTCTACTGCTATGGTCGGCGTCCTGCCGCGCCAGTGCAAATGAACAGAGCTTCCGGCAAATTCGAAAGGTTGACCATACAAAAATATTCTCTGCTATACTTACAAACATGGCTCTTTCAATCGAAATTCCCGATGACATTTTAACTTCAGCCCGCATGACTCCGGCAGAAATGCGTGTAGAGCTAGCCATTGCACTTTATTCAGCACGGCGTCTTTCAGTTGGCAAAGCACGGGAGCTTGCTGAAATGTCGCTGTTTGAATTTCGCCAAATCTTGGCCGCTCGAAAAATTCCGGTTGACTTAGATTCTGAAGATTTCTTTGAAGAGATAGACACCCTAAATGAATTAGGGCGCCTATGATCGTTGTATCCAACACCTCACCGCTTACAAATTTAGCCTGTAGCGTACCAGCTTGCTGGTGCTTCCCCATCAACACCAACAAGCTGGCGTCCTACCTATCAATTTTCTGGCACGGTTTCCTCAACCAAAACTGAAACCGGGTAGTGATCGCTAAATCCATCCTTATTGATGTACTTTTCAACATCACCCTTCGGCAAGCCAAAACGGATCGGCCCGTAAGAGACGCGATGGTCGGTCATTTCAGGGTAAGCCTCAATCTGTGCACTGTCTGCCAAAACTTTAAGCGGCCCATCATCCTGCACCAATCCCTTCGAGACCAAAATTTGATCAAACAGGTTGCCGTTTCCGCTCCAGTAGAGAGTGCCGTTAATCGTTTTCGGCCGACCTTTGCGATCAGTCACTTCCTGCTCCAAATAGTTCCATGCCAAATTGTAAAAGCGCGGAGCTGAACGAGTGCGCTCCACATCGCCGCGTTCCCGCGTGGCCCGCGCATGAACTTGGACAGATAGATCAAATGGGTCATCATTCAAGTCACCCATCGCAATAATGGGTATGTCGTTCCCTTTGATTTCCCAGATCCGCTGATGCCAGTAGGAGAGCGTCTCACCGGCCGTCATCCGGTACCCTTGGCTTTCATATGCTCCACCGCTGCGGGACGGCCAATGGTTGCATAAAGCGACCAGCTCATTGCCACTAGCCGTCGTAAATGTCACCTGTGTGATATCTCGTGTGCCGGTGCGCCGCATAACAAAGTAAGAAAACAAGGTATCTGGGTCAAACGAGAATTTGTGCTTGTCATAAATAAATGCCGTGTCAATTCCCCGGCGATCCAACGTCGCGTCCGCGTGCACAATCCCGTAATCCCGCTCAACTAGCAGGCCGTTTAGGTTAGCAATGAGCTGCTCTAGACAATATTTGTTTTCAACCTCGCACACTCCCAGAATATCA
>JBCCSO010000495.1:0-4275 GCA_039199965.1 Chloroflexota bacterium
CACGGCCGGGGTATTTTCATTCCTGCTGGCGTGGAACGAATTCTTGTACGCGCTGCTGCTCACCTCCAAAGATACGCGAACGGTAATTGTTGGGCTGGTTAACGTAGTTGGCGAACGAGATGTGCCGTGGGAGCAGATGTCGGCCGCCGGACTCATCGTAATGATCCCAATGCTCATCATGGCATACGGCATTCGCCGCTATTTTGTTGAAGGAATGACGATGGGGGCGGTTAAGTAGTGAGAAGTCAAAAGTGGAAAGTATGAAGTTAGAAGTACGAAGAAGGTTCAAGATGATGGACGACTTTTCACTTTCTACTTATCACTATTTACTCTCGGGCCTGCAATTAGTTGAGAGATAAACATTATGAATAATAATAGCCAAGCCTCGTGGCAAGAAGAGGCGCAGCGGGTTGCGTTTGGCATCCGCAAACAGGTGCTTGAGCTAACCATCGAACGGAATGGCTGCTACCTAAGCCAAGCCCTAAGCTCGGCCGAAATTTTGGCGACGCTCTACACCAAAGTCATGAACTTAGGTCCCAGTATCGCTCCGATGCTGCCTCCGCCTTACGAAGGGGTTCCCGGACCAGATATCCCTGCTGGTTCCGGTGGACTGTATCACGGTGAGCACGCTCCACATCTCGACCGTTTCCTGATCTCACCCGCCCACTATGCGGTAGCGATTTACGCTGCGCTGGTTGAAGTCGGCCGGATGGATCGGGCTGGGCTGAAGCAGTTCAATATCGATGGGTATTCGGTTGAAATGATCGGGGCGGAGCACTCTCCCGGTTTTGAACTCACCACTGGATCTTTCGGGCAGGCGGTTAGTCAGGCGGGTGGCATCGCTATGGGGCGCAGGCTCAAAGGGCACACCGGCCGGACCTTTGTCTTTATGTCTGACGGCGAGCTGGAAGAAGGGCAAACGTGGGAGGCGGTGCAGGCGCTGGCGTTTTACAAGATGGATAGCGTCATCGTATACGTCGATGTTAACGGGCAGCAGGTGGATGGCTTGACCAAAGACATTATGAACATCGAGCCGATCAACTCCCGCTTGCTGGGTTTTGGGGCCACTGTGTCTGTGGTTGATGGCCATGATGTGGATGCGCTAGCCAAAGCAGCCGATGAAGGCGAGCCGGGCAAACCTCATTTTGTGCTGTGTTACACAGACACGGCTAAAGGGATTCCTTTGCTTGAAGAGCGCAAACCAAAGCTGCACTACGTGCGCTTCAAAGATGAGGCGGAAATGGCCATCTACCAAAAATTCTTGGACGAAATGAGTTTTGAAACAATGGAGGTGGCATAAGATGGAAATCTGTAACAACGTTCACTCAACCAATCTGGTGGAATTTGCCAAGGACCGACCGGAGCTTGTTGTGTTCTCTGGCGACTTGACCGGATCAACTGAAATCAGCTTGTTTCGTGACACCTATCCAGATCGCTTTTTCTCGCTTGGAATGGCAGAGCAAAATATGCTGAGCTGGGCCGGTGGATTGGCTCGTGAGGGGTATGTGCCTTACCTACACACTTTTGCCGTTTTTATGTACCGTCGGCCGTATGATCAGCTGGCGATGTCGGTTGCATATCCCAATCAAAAAGTCCGCTTGGTTGGTTTTCTGCCCGGCATCATGACACCTGGTGGGGTCACCCACCAAGCGATTGAAGATTTGGCCGTACTGCGCGGCATGCCAAACATGACCATTCTTGAAGTAGGAGACGCTACAGACATTGAATCTGTTTTAGACATCGCTCACCCGATTGACGGGCCAGTGTACATCCGTATGCTGCGCAAAACGGTGCCACGCTTGTTTCCAGCCACAGAGCGCATGGTCTTCAATCAGGCGCGCATCCTGAGTCAAGGAACCGATCTCACCCTGATATCAACCGGCATCTGCACCGAAGAATCGATGCGAGCCACAGAAATCCTAAAACGAAAAGGAGTATCGATTACCCATCTACACGTTTCAACGATCAAACCGTTCAGTGATCCCACAGTGCTGGAGGCGCTAACCAAGCCAAAGTATGGGGTCATCACGATGGAAAATCACAACATCATCGGGGGTGTGGGTACGGCCGTAGCTGAAATGATGGCCGAAAACGGTATCGGTAAAAAGCTCTATCGAATTGGCATTCCTGATACGTGGGCCCACGGGGCAGAAGCTCGCTACCTGATGCGTGAGTACGGGCTGGATGCCATTGCAATAGTCCGTAAAGTGGAAGAGATTTTGGGAACTGAGTTCGGCATCTCTGAAGACGATTTAACCGCCGTACGGCTTGAAGAAGCCTTTTCGCTCAGTGTTGAGCAGCTTGAGGCACTTTAAAAAGTGTGAAGTCATAAGTATGAAGTATGAAGTGGGATGCCTGCTTCGCACTTAACACTTATTACTTCATACTTGGTTTTATAAGCATGTTAGAAGAACTTAGAAAACAAGTCTGGAAAGCCAATGTAGCTCTCCCCGCAAATGGATTGGTTTTGTGGACCAGTGGGAACGCCAGCGGCCGGGACCCTGAAACCGGATATGTGGTCATCAAACCCAGCGGTGTTTTGTTTGATCAGCTAACGCCCGAAAATTTGGTCATTGTTGATCTAGATGGGAACGTGATTGAAGGGGATTTAAAGCCTTCAGTTGATACCGCCTCCCATTTATACGTCTATCGCCATCGGCCGGATGTGAACGGCATGGTGCACACCCATTCCCCCTACGCCACGAGCTTTGCCATCCGTGGAGAACCACTGCCGATTTACACCACAACGTCAGCCGCCGTATTTGGCTGCGACATACCGGTTTCAAACTTCGCCACAATCGGTGAAGAAGAGATAGGCAAAGAAATAGTTGAACTCATTGGGGACTGCACCGCCATCCTCGTTAGAAATCATGGCTGCTTTACAATCGGCAAAAATGTGATGTCTGCGCTCAAAAACTCAGTCATTCTTGAAGAAACCGCCCAATCAGTCCATTATGCCCTGTTGCGCGGGCCGGTTGAGCCGCTTGCCCCCGAGGTGGTCAAACGTGGATACGACGTGTACCATCGCACCTATGGGCAGAAAAAAGATGGCTAGATTTGATGTGACAACGGTGGGGGAATCGAATTTGCGGCTCAGCGTTCCGGCCGGAGAGCGCATAGCACACGCCGCAAGTCTAGAGCTCAATTTAGCGGGAACCGAAGCAAATGTAGTTTGTGCGGTGGCCCAGTTGGGGCATCAGTGCGGCTGGATTAGCGCACTTCCAAACTCTCCATTGGGAGAGCGCGCCATTAACGGCTACAGCTTTTCGGGGCTAGATATGTCGGCCGTAAAGTGGGTGGATGATGCTCGTATGGCAACCCTGTTTGTTGAATATGCGGTTCAACCCCGGCCGACTCAGGTTTTCTACGACCGCAAAAACTCAGCCTTTGCCCAAATGACCCATCACGACATCGATTGGGACTATCTGCTAGATACTCGGCTCATCCATCTGACCGGTATTACGGCCGCTCTGTCAGAATCTTGTGAGATGATGACCTTCAAGATTATAAAACGTGCCAAAGAAGCAGAAATTCCACTGAGCTTTGATGTTAATCATCGGACAAAGTTGTGGAGCACTGAGAAAGCGCAAACGGTGCTCCACAAAATTCTGCCTGATATTGACCTGTTGTTTTGCAGCAAGCGAGACGCAATCACGCTTTTTAATGCTCAGGGGGAAACACGAGAAATAATTGAGCGGCTTGCTGGCCGCTTCGGCACTCAACATATTGTCATGTCAGACGGTGCTAGCGGTCTTTATGGCTGGGCCAATGGCGTAGTGACGCATGAACCGGCTGTGCCCGTCACAATTATTGATCGGATCGGAGCTGGTGACGCGATGGCGGCCGGGGTGTTGCACGGTTGGTTAAATGGGGATTTCTTAAGCGGCTTAAGATACGGGGCACTGGCCGCATCTTGCATTATGAGCCAAAAAGGAGATGTCCTATTGATGAATCGGAGTGAGTTTGAGCGCTTAGACGCCAATCGAGACGTAAAGCTTTCAAGGTAGATGAGGCATGACAGGTTCGGTACGCTGTCCCATTCTAGAATAGTCCGCTCTGAGCCAAACCATCAAAAATAAACTGTACTGAAAGGGCCGCCAGCAAAATACCAAACACGCGAGAAACGACCTGCAGCCCTGTAACTCCCAGCAGCTTATCAACCCGGGTCGCAATCAGAAGGAGCAGCCAAGTGCCGAATAGTAGAACGAGCAGTGGGCCCAAAACAAACGCAATTTGCAGCGGATCACCGGCCGTATCCGCCATCAGTAGAATCAC
>JBCCSO010000496.1:0-4272 GCA_039199965.1 Chloroflexota bacterium
CATCCGGTTATGGGCTCATTTTTGAGTCACGCGGGCAACCGCAAAACCAATTTAGGGATGGGGCGTTTTCCGGATGAAAATTATGCTCGTGAGATCATGCAGCTGTTCACCATCGGACTCTTTCTTCTCAACGATGATGGCTCGCTGCAGTTAGACGGAAACGGTGAACCGATCCCGACGTATGACAACAGCCACATCACTGAATTTGCCAAGGTGTTTACCGGTCTCTCGTACGACCACACCGGTGACCCAACGATTGATTATGACTTCACCCTTGAATCGTCATGGTTGAATGCGTACACCTCTTCTCGGCCGATGAAAGCGTATGACGATGAGCACGAACCAGGTCCCAAGACACTGCTCAACGGCTACGTGGTATCTGGCGGCTCCACCCTTGACGATGTGAATGAAGCCCTTGATCACCTGTTTAACCATCCCAACGTTGGCCCGTTTATCGGCCGCCAGCTGATTCAGCGCTTGGTCAAATCCAATCCAACGCCGGAATATATCGCTCGCATCACGGCCGTGTTTAACAATAACGGCAGCGGTATACGGGGTGACCTTCAGGCGGTGGTCCGCGCTATCCTGCTAGATGAAGAAGCGCGTGACTTGAGCTACATGGATCATCCAACCGCGGGCAAACTGCGTGAACCGTTTTTCCGCTATGTACACCTTATGCGGGCGTTTAATTTTTCTAACCCGCAGAACAGATTTTGGGATGCAGGCTGGACGCTCCAAGACGAGCTGCGCCAGTATATGTTCAACGCCCCCAGCGTCTTCAACTTTTTCTCACCCGACTATCGGCCGCCCGGTGCGATGGGTGCGGCCGGGCTCACCGGTCCTGAGTTCCAGCTCATGAATAGCTATACCGCCATCTCTACCATGAATTTGATTTATGAAGAGTTTGAGTGGGGCACCGTCATGAACCTTCCTGACCCCGCGTGGCCCATTCACGGTGTCTCGTACACGGCTGATCGGCCGCTGGCAGACTGGTCAACTGAGCTAACCCTAGCCGCCAACGATGTCGATGGTTTGATCGATCATCTGGACCTGCTGCTGACCTATGGCACGCTATCGGCCGGGATGCGCGGCGTGATTAAAACCGCGCTTGAAGGCATGGCCAACTCATGGCAAAACGAACCGGTCGAAATCGTGAAATTGGCCGTTTACCTCTTTGTGGTCAGCCCCGACTACGCAATCACCCTATAACATTCACGATTTCCGATTGGTGCCCATTCTCAGCGACTATTGCCTCGGCGACCAATCGTCAATCCAAAATCTGAAATCGTAAATCAACACATCTCATGACACATAAATCTACAAGACGACAATTTTTAGGTGAGGCCAGCTGCGCCGCTGTTGGCTCATCATCACTCTTTTCAACCCTTTTGAACTTGCGAATGACCAACAGCATGGCGGCCGAAGGGCTCCCGTCAGTCCGCTCAAAATCGGCCGATAATCTGGCCAGCGGCGATGATTACAAAGCCCTCGTTTGCATTTTCTTAGCCGGTGGCAATGACAGCTTTAACATGCTCGTACCGCGCGGCAACTCAGAATACGGCGAATATCAAACGATCCGGGCTGACTTGGCTCTGCCGCAGGGAGATTTGATCCCGCTTAATCAAGAAGGTGGGGACGGCCGTGACTATGGGGTTCACCCGGCGATGCCAGAAGTAGCTAAGCTTTTCAACGATGGCGATCTCGCCTTTGTGGCAAACGTTGGCACCCTGATCGAACCGGTGACCAAAGCCAGCATCGAAGATGAAACGGCCCGTTTGCCGCTAGGTCTTTACTCGCACAGCGACCAGATCATGCACTGGCAAACTTCTGTGCCAGACAAGCGGACCGGCTTTGGTTGGGGCGGCCGGACGGCCGATCTGATTAAATCGCTCAATGACAACGACACCATCTCTATGAACATTTCGCTGTCGGGGACCAACCTATTCCAAACCGGCACCACGCTCACTGAATACAGCATTGTCCCGTGGCAAGAGAACGGAGCGATTCAAATTCACGGTCACAACGATGATTGGACCCCCATGCACGTCCTGCGCAACGCGGCCATCGAATCCATGCTCGACGTCGAATATCAAAATCTGTTTGATCAGACGTTTGCCAATACTACTAAAGCCGCCATGGAAGGGTCAGCGCTCTTTGCGTCAGCCATCCAAGGGGTTGAACCGTTTACCACAGAGTTTCCTGACAATGACATCTCTAATCAGCTCAAGATGGTTGCCCGGACCATTGCGGCCAACAAAGAGCTGGGCTTCCGCCGTCAAACATTCTTTGTGCTGCTGGGCGGCTGGGACCATCACGACGAGGTGTTGAACAACCAAATGCAGATGCTCTCTTTGGTTAGTAAAGGGATGGCGGACTTCCAATCAGCCATGGAAGAGATCGGCATGCAAGACAATGTGACCACCTTTACCGCCAGCGACTTCGGCCGTACGCTAACCTCAAACGGTCAGGGGTCAGATCACGCGTGGGGCGGCAATCACATGGTGATGGGTGGTGCTGTGCGCGGTAAGCGCATTTACGGTGAATATCCGCAGCTGTATGAAGACAACCCGCTCGATACCGGCCGCGGCCGACTTATCCCCACCACGTCATGTGATGAGTATTTTGCAGAATTGGCCATGTGGTTTGGCGTCGATAAAAGTGAGCTTTCGACCGTATTCCCCAATATCGGCCGTTTCTATGATACCGGCTCAAACAGCCAACCGATCGGCTTCCTCAATACAGAACTTGATCCGGCCGATATCGTCAGTCAAATCTATTTGCCTTTTGCAACCAGATAGCTGCTAGACGCTAGTTGATAGGATGATAAGATGAGGCCGGTGTGCGAAGCTAAGCCATTATCTCATCATCCTATCTTTTCATCCTGTGAGTCTACAAGCTGCCTACAATCTAATCCCTCTAATACAATTCGCTCCTTCTGTCGCTTCGTCAACTGCTTCACCGCGTACTCCACTTTTGACGCGAGGCTCCGGTCTCCAATCTCCTGCTGGAACACAAGTTTAAGCGGCCGTCTTGCCTTCACGTATTTGGCCCCTTTCCCTGCACTGTGGGTGCGGAACCGGCGCTCTACGTCCGTCGTTATACCGGTATACAGGCTGTTGTCCGCGCAGCGGATCAAGTAAATATGCCAAGTCATTTTCTAAGTCAGTTTTGCTGTTTTACGTTGGTACCAGATGACAAATTTCAGTCAGCTACGCTGAAACTGACAGAAATTTTGCTACTTTTCAGATTTATATTCAAATTACAACCGTGAGCAATGTTCATCTGAAGTGCATATAGCTTCGATCTTATCAAAAATAAGTAATTCTTCGCATGGTTGTGCATTTTGTCTTCAAGATAATCTATATTTTCAGCACATTTGTACTGGTACTACGGTCCTTATTTCTGCATAATGGTCTGTAGTAACCATGCCAAGGAACGCAATTTGAAGAAGTGTGTTAATGAAAAAATTGCTCCTTTAAAACTGAAGAGAATATTGCCAAAAAGCAATCAAGAAATGAATCAGTCATTTTCTCTTCAGTCCAAGGGTGTTACAAAACGAGGAGAAGAAAGATGAATTTTATGTTGATAGGAGGCGTAGTAATTGTAGGCTTTTCAGCTATCGTGGCTGTGGCTGCAATTATAGACTCCATTCGCCAAAAGTAGAGCTTGCAAAAATCGAAGAGAGAGCCTGCAAGCCACTATAGTATCAATTGAGATACTTGATTTTAGTCGAGCAGTAACCCACAAATTGACACAAGGGAGTGATCCTCAGCATCGGCCGAACAGTGCTGGTAGTCTATTCGTTTGCCCTTTGTCTCCCCCATAAATTTAAGCATAAGATACAGTGGGCTGAAGCCGCAGACTTTGTTGGTGTCTTCTACACTCGCAATCTCACTATAGAAACGCTCCTCATCCCCCTGAACCACCGCCTCCATCAAGCTTAGGTCAGTCGTAATCAAGTTGTCCCGCTTATACTGATCCATAATGTAGCTGTCACCAAAGGCTGGGCCAACGTGGGCCAAGTCAACCGAAGCCACGCACAGAACCCGCTTGCCGGCCGTCTCTTTTTTCAGCGTTTGGATCAAATTGACCATCTTGGCCTCTTTTGAAGGATGGCCGCTGCCCATAACGAAGTGATGAAACGAGCCGATCAACAGCGGCACCATTGGTGGTGGGTTGTCAGGCCGAACCTGATGGATCACGTGGTGGAGCCACACGGCCGACAGCTCGACTGAATGCTCTTTCCGATGGTTCAGCTCAAGCCGAAATGCA
>JBCCSO010000497.1:0-4264 GCA_039199965.1 Chloroflexota bacterium
CCCCCCTTTCGCGGCCGCATTGTCAAAAAGCGGCTTTTTTTGTCATTACTTTGTCCACAGCGGTTAATCAGGTCATAATCACAAAAATTGAACGTTCTGTTCACGCTGCCATTGTTTCGTCTGTCAGTTCTCATTTTGCCTCATTCATTTGACGGTTTGTCTCAGTTCAGTAGATTTTGCGGCTAGCCCCCTCCATAATGGGTTCAACAACGTGGCTCACATGAGCAGTTCGTTCGAAATTGGAAAAGTTAGTCAAGGAAAATTTGGGGGATCGATCCATCGTGCGATCTTATGGAGAAAAACTATGTTGATTACGATTGAAAAAGTCATCATTCTGAAAACCGTGTCTATTTTCTCGTCGATATCTGATGAGACACTGGCCCAGCTGGCTCAAGTAATGACCGAAGTTGAGCTAGACACAGGGGAGCAGCTGTTTGCCAAAGGGGATCTGGGTGATGACATGTTCGTTATCATCAACGGTGAGGTCTATGTCCATGACGGTGATCACACTCTTAATCATCTGGGTGAAAAAGATATTTTTGGTGAGATGGCGGTTCTCGACCCCGAACCGCGCGTTGCATCAGTCACAGCCACCCAGCCCACCCGCATGCTTCGCTTAGACAGACAGTCGCTTTATGAGCTTATGGATAAGCACACTGAAGCAGCCCACGGCATTATCAAGGTGCTATGCGGCCACCTGCGCGCCCGTGTAGCGGACATCAATGCCCTAAAAGCTGAACTAAACGCGCTCAAATCCCCCACCGCTGTTGTCTAGAACCATCCCACCCCACCATGCTCTCCCAACTCAAATTATTTATAGATATCGAGCCTGATGAAATCCGGCCGGTTGCATACCTCTTTCTGCTGTCTTTCTTTACAGGCTGCGCGGTCATTTTTTCCTACACGGTCTCCTTTGCACTGTTTTTGCAGGAATTTGACGAAAGCAATTTCGCCTACGTGTTTATTTTGGCGGCGCTTCTGTCGCTCGTTACAGGCAGCCTGTTCACACGCTTAGAACAAACCATCCCCATTAGCAAGCTGTTCCGGGTCACAACCTTTCTGTTGTTTTTAAGCAGTCTGCTTCTCCAGATCGGGCTCTGGCTTGATGCTGGAACATGGCTATTTTGGGTCCTTCTAATCTGGTACAGGCTCTACTTCATGATTGTTAACCTATCGTTCTGGGGACCGGCCGGCCGGGTTTTAAACATCCAGCAGGGGAAGCGCTTGTTCGGCTTTGTAGGCACAGGTGAAGACATTGCAAAAATCATAGGCTATGGCACAGTGCCCATTGCTGTCACGCTTTTGGGCCTAGACAACCTGCTGTTTGTTAATTCCTTAACCATCTTGGGGATGTTTGTGATGATCGGCCTGTTAACCCCGTATATTCATGAAACCCACTCATCTTCTCAAACAGAAGAAACGGCCGGATACACGCTATCAGATTTATGGCACCTGTTTATTGAGCTCTTCAACGAAAAATACGTCCGCTTCATCTTTCTCATTTCATTTTTTGGGGTCTTATCTTACTTTGTCATTGACTATGGTTTTTACAGCGTGGTTCGGGTCCAGTTTAACACCCCAGATTCACTGGCTCAGTTTATCGGCTACTTCTGGATGTCCGTCTACATCTTCAGCTTTATCATTCGCCTGTTCCTGACCAATAAAATCTTAGGGCGATTTGGCCTGCGGGTAGGGCTGCTGCTTTTGCCCATCACTTTTGGGCTACTCAGTTTTAGCCTGCTCATTTTTAGCGGCATGCCCAGACTTATGACAGTCGCATTCATTATCATGGGGCTAATCAAATTGCTGGAAGATTCGATGTCTATCTCTATTTTTAGATCTTCCAGCACGCTGCTTTATCAACCTATTCCTAACAAGACGTCGCTGTCTGCCCAAATTGTGGCCGAAAGCCTGATCGCGCCTCTGGGACTGGGAGCAGCCGGCATTCTTATTCTTATTTTCAATGCCATACCGTCATTTAACCTAAGCCAGATCGCGTATATTTTCCTCATTTTTGCAGTTATCAGAATAATCGCTGTGCGAAATGTGTTTGATGGATACGTACTCAACTTGAACAAGGCACTTTCACAGCGGCGTTTGCAGGGTAAGCTGGCAGACCTGAGCGATTCAGCCAGCCTACAGGTGCTCCAAAGCTACTTGCGCAGCGATGAGCCCGCAAAGATTGTGTACGTGCTTGATTTGATGGAGAAAGTCGCCCCGTGGGTATTGGAGCCGCAGCTATCTAGCTTGGTAGGTCACAAAGATGCCAACGTGGCCCGCGCGGCCGTACGGGCGGTTGGCCGCCTGAACAGCACGGAAGCCCTGCCGGCCGTCAAAGAGTTAGCCGCAAAGCAAACCCCGGTCAGTCCTGAGGCACTCTACACCCTTATTCGCCTCGACCCCGAAAACGCTTCTGGCTTGGCAAAACCCTATCTAGGCTCCAACGACTATACTCTTGCTAGTCAAGCAATCTTAGGTCTTTTGCAATTTACATCAAGCGAAGACCAATCACTCGCAGAAACGCATCTTACCCGATTGGCGCAGGCTGAGTCCGCTGACGCCAGAGAACGCGCGGCCGATATTATTAGGCAGCTGGATGTCGATCAATATGATCATCTGCTTGACGACCTTTTGATTGATTCGGTGCCCAACGTGCAGAAAAAAGCCATACAGGCGCTCATGGCCCATAACGACCATCAGGACTTGGCTGAAATTCTAAAAGATCATCGCGCCAACAAGCCGCTGTTTGAGCAGCTGCTGCACATGCTCCGGTTTGCAGATACAGACATCGCCATCCCTGCGCTGCTCAATCATTTTGATGATGCCGATCCAGCCGTGCGCCAGCAGGTTTATGAGTCTCTGCAGTCATCAGGCTACTCTGCTGCTTCTGATTCAGAACGATTGCGCGTTGAGCAAAATATTCAGCGGGAGCTTAACTTAGCGTCTTGGGCGGCCGCTGGGCTGGCTGATTTAGAGCGGGGTGATGAGGCTGCATCGCTCATCAGTGCGTTGGACGAAATGCTTGACGGCATCCGGCACCGGGTATTTTTGCTTCTGTCATTTTTGTACAAAAATACCATCCTCAACCGAATTCTACTGGATATGAAAAACGCAGAGGACGATCGACAGAGGGCGCTTGTGCTGGAGGCGCTGTCAAATCACATCAGCTCTAAACACCGATCTTTGATTTCCCCCCTCATGCGCAACAACAACCCGGCCGCCATGTGGCGCAGCATCGATGCCACCATCGAAGAGCCGCGCACTTCGTTTGATGATCGCCTAAAGAGGATCATTTCCACTTCGGAAGCGGCCGAGAACCAGCTGCCCAACTGGCTCAAAATTTCGGCCATCTACACAGCGGGCGTTAATCAAATGGCTACCCTTAAAGATCTAGTAGCAGGCTGTGTCGGTCACGCTGATCCACTGATTGATGAAACGGCCGCATGGGCGATCAACCAGTTTGAAGCATCATAGCTGCAACTTTTGCAGATCGTGGTCGTAGAGTAAGCATCAGTTTGAATTCAGCCCCACTGAAAAACAAACTGAACTTACTAAACAAGTCTTATACGGACGGAGGCTGATAAAACAGATTTCCAATCGTGGAAGACCATTCTAATTTCGTTAGGAGGTCAAACATGAGGTTTGAAGTTCAAAGCAAACAACTGTTTCGTTACTTGTGGGCCAATGCATTACTCTCAGTAACTACAATTTATGCGCTGTTCATCATCTTACCGGGCATTATCCTGTTCGAGGAAGGGGCATCAGGCAGGACAATTACCATCGTCAGCGGTGTTATCATCGGGGCGGGGTTGATCCACTTGGTACTTTGGCGATGGCACTCAAAAGCATTCAGCAACACGCTGAGCTACGAGCTTAAAGACGGCATTTTACACATTAGCCAAGGTGTGTTTACGTATCAACAGCAGGCGATTCCTCTGGATCGGGTAACTGATATTCGTTTGGTACAAGGCGCGCTCATGCGCCGGTTTGGCCTCTGGAACGTCTATATCCAAACGGCCGGTGCCGGGGTTACCGGCCCGGAAGGGACGATCTTGGCGGCCGCCGATCCGATAGCACTGCGTGAAACATTGCTAAAGGCGCGTGACAAAGCGGTCGGTTTAAGCGGCTAAACACAACAACAATTGAATACGCATCTAACTGCCGCCAAGTTCAAATGAGCTTGGCGGCTTTTTTGTGCAGACGGTTCATTTTCGACAGTTAACAATCTATCAATTAGGTCGTTTATTATCAGCCCGATTGTTAC